>NZ_JBSFWU010000087.1:0-34158 GCF_053594995.1 Streptomyces sp. NPDC002536 | reverse complement strand
CCGTTCGTGCACCGCCCAGCGCTGCCGCACCCGCGCCCGGAGTTCGTTCGGCGTCGGGGCGACCGGCACCCGGCGGAGTCCGCCACGGCGCAGATGCCGCCTGTCCCGGCGGACGGGGCGGTTGCCTCTGCGGGCGCTGCCGAGGCCCATGGTGCGACGGCGCAGATGCCGTCCGTTCCCGCGGATGCCGCAGCGGGCCCGGCGGGAGCGCCTGGTGCTCATGTCGGTGCCGCGGATGCGGCTGCCGCTTCCGGCGGTGCGCCCGAGGCCCACGGTGCCACGACGCAGATGCCCTCGGTTCCCGCGGATGCAGCGGCAGTTGCCGCGGGTGCCGGTGTGCAGATGTCCAAGGCCGAGGCCCCGGCCGGGGCCCCGTACGGCGCGCCGCAGGCGGACCCGTACGCCGCGCAGTTCGCCGCTGCCGCACCCGGTGGACCGGCGGGAGCCGCGCCGCAGCAGTCCGCCACCGGCGCCTGGTACGGCGGGCCCGACGGGCCGCAGGGCCCGTACGGCGCCACCGATCCGTGGGGTGCGCCCGCGCCGCAGCGCAAGCGCGGCGGCGGGCTCGTGGCGGCCGTGCTGGCCGCGGCCCTCATCGCGGGCGGCGTCGGCGGCGGCGTCGGCTACTGGGCCGCGAACCGCACCGACGGCAACGGTTCGACGACCGTCTCCGCCGCGGGCGACCCGAAGGTGGAGAGCCGTTCGCCCGGTTCGGTCGCGGACATCGCGACCAAGGCGCTGCCGAGCGTCGTCACCATCGAGGCGCAGAGCAACAACGGCGACGGCGGCACGGGCACCGGCTTCGTCTACGACAAGCAGGGCCACATCCTCACCAACAACCACGTCGTGGCCGCGGCCGCGGACGGCGGCAAGCTGCAGGCCACGTTCTCGGACGGCAAGAGCTACGACGCCGAGGTGGTCGGCCGGGCCCAGGGCTACGACGTCGCCGTCATCAAGCTGAAGAACCCTTCCGGCGCCAAGCTCAACCCGCTCCCGCTGGGCGACTCCGACAAGGCGGCGGTGGGCGACGCGACGGTCGCCATCGGTGCGCCCTTCGGGCTGTCCGGCACGGTCACCACGGGCATCGTGAGCGCCAAGAAGCGCCCGGTCGCCTCCAGCGACGGCGGCGGCAGCGGCCAGGCCTCGTACATGAGCGCGCTGCAGACGGACGCGTCGATCAACCCGGGCAACTCCGGCGGTCCGCTGCTCAACGCCCAGGGTGCCGTCATCGGCATCAACTCGGCGATCCAGTCCGCGGGCAACGGCGGCGGATTCGGCGGCGGCCAGGGCCAGTCCGGCAGCATCGGCCTCGGCTTCGCGATCCCGATCAACCAGGCGAAGAACGTCGCCGAGCAGCTGATCCGGGACCGTACGCCGATCTACCCGGTCATCTCGGCCACGGTGAACATGAAGGACTCCGGCGGCGGAGCCAAGATCGCCGCCAATGGCGCCAACGGCAGCCCGGCCGTCTCTCCCGGCGGCCCGGCGGACAAGGCCGGCCTCAAGCCGGGCGACGTGATCACCAAGCTCGACGACTCGAAGATCGACAGTGGTCCGACCCTGATCAGCGAGATCTGGACGCACCAGCCCGGCGACAAGGTCACCGTGACCTATACCCGCGACGGCAAGCAGGCCACGGCCGAGATCACGCTGGGCGAACGCAAGGGCGACAGCTGACCTTCCGCCTGCCGTCACCCGGTAGGCTGTCCCCGCGCTGCCGCGAGGCGGTGCGGGGAGGCTTGCCCGAGCGGCCGAAGGGAACGGTCTTGAAAACCGTCGTGGCAGCGATGTCACCGTGGGTTCAAATCCCACAGCCTCCGCCAACGGGCCGTTAGGCCGGGTCAGAAGGGGCGTCCCGATTCGGGGCGCCCCTTCTGCTGTTCCGGCTTCTGCTTCTGCTGTTCCGGCGACCGCAAAATCCCGGCCAAGGATGTGATCTTCCATGGCCTGGCCAACTCCCCTGCAGAGCACGGAGCGTGACCTGTGCCGGTCCCCGCACCATGCACCGTCGGTCGCCGGACAACCGACTGTTGCATCCTGCATCGAACTCAAAGGGTTTCTTTGGGTGTCTATCGGCCCTGACAGGGATTGACGAAAACCGATCACCGTTGGATCGTTCCGTTGCCACGCCGACCGGCCGCTTGATCACGTGATCGCCTGATCACTCGCGGTCGTCCACGGTGGGGGCGCATGTCGAGCGAGTCGGGGGGCGTCGTGAGTCTTGTCGTCGGCGGAGTCGAAGGCCTGGCCCGCGGTGTGAGGCGGTTCTAGCCGGGCTCACCGCCCTGTCGAGCGTCGGAACCGGGTCTTCCGCGCAGCGGCACCACGCCGTACCGGACCTGGGAACCGTACGCCACGACGTTCCTCCGTTCTGCCATTCACGACCCATCCGGGGGGATCCATGCCTGTCCAGAACGCGCCCATCGCCTACGACTTCCACGGCGACCAGCCGTTCTCCGTCCCGTTCGCGGACATCAAGCCGGAGGACATCCACATCTACCTCGACCTCGACACCAAGGTCGGGAAGAACACCTGCGGCCAGAAGTGCACGCACTGCTGGTTCGTCAACTACGAGAAGGTGTACGACAGGTCGTTCGCGATGGAGGAAGGCCCGCTGATCAAGGCCGGCCTGGAGTCGCAGGGCTTCCACGTCTACCCGCGGTACGTCGACAGCTTCGCGTACGACGGCGAGTTCATGCGCATCTACGGTCCGGCCAACAACCGTGAGTTCCGGCAGGACGCGGACCACACGCCGACCGAGACCATGGCCAAGGGCGATGCCTGGACCAGTGGACGGCCGCTGCTCGCCGACAACTGGGCTGAGCTGCTCGACCTGGCCCGCGAGAGCGGCTACGGCACCATCTCGATCACCTACCACGGTGTGATCGACGAGAACCTCGCCGTCATCGACGACGGCAGCTACCCGATCAAGGGTGTGTTCACCGGTGCCCTCACCGAGGAGGTGCTGCGCCGCATCGGGACGTACAACGAGCAGTGGCGCGCCCGCTCGGGCGAGACCGACGACGCCTTCCGCGTGAACATCGGCGTCACCGTCGGGCGGCACAACCACGGCCGCGAGTCGCTGGAGCGCTACGTCCACTACTTCAACAAGCTGGGCGTCGACACCGTCCGCTTCAACAACTACGCCGCGCACGGCGGCAAGCACGCGGAACTCCAGATGAGCCACGAGGAGATCGCGCAGGCCTACCTCGACCTCAAGGAGCTCCACGAGACCGTCGACATGGCCTTCCAGCTCGGTGTCAGCGAGGACTTCGGCACCTTCGGCATCAAGGTCATGGGCTTCCCCGGCCACGTCGGCTGGTGCCGGGCCGGGCGTCAGCTGTTCGCCGCCATCCCGACTCCGGAGGAGCTGCTCTCCGAGGCGGGCGGCGAGCGCCGCGAGAAGATCGGCGACATCGTCGGCTGCGTCAACACCTTCGAGCCGCACCTCGGCATCCTGGTCCGCACCACTGCGGAGGGTGAAGAGGCCGGATACCGGGTCGAGTTCGACCACGAGGAGATCGAGGCCTTCACCGCCAAGCGGCTCTCCGGCCACTACAAGGACGGGTGCTTCGCCCGCGAGCTCGCCGAGGAGCAGCAGCTCGTGTCCCGCGTGCCCGAGCGCCGTCGTCTGCCGATCGTCGAGACTGCAGGCCGATAACCGCCAGCTGAGAAAGGGCCGCTCGTGCGCCGCATTCTGGTCTTCGCCAAGACCCCCTACTCGAAGACGCCGTACGACCGCTGGCTGGAGGGCACCGGCATCGAGCCGGTCGTGCTCACCACCGACGGGTACGCCGAGGAGTACCGCCGTCACCTGCGGCACGTGCACGCCTTCGCGGACTACGACACCAACCAGCTGGTCGAGAAGACGGCGCTGCGGCTGGCCCGCGAGCTCGGGGTGGAGGCCGTGTTCGCCCGGGCCGAGGCGGACGTGCTGCGGGCGGCCCAGCTGCGCGACCTGCTCGGCCTGCCCGGCCAGCGGACGGCGAGTGCCCTCGCCTTCCGCGACAAGGTCGTGATGAAGGACCACCTGAAGAATCATCTGAAGGACCACCTGGACGGCTTCCCGGTCGGGCTGCCGGACTACCGGCAGGTCGAATCGGCCTACACCGTCCTGGAGTTCGTCGAGGAGCACGGCTACCCGGTGGTGGTGAAGCCGGTCTCCGAGTCGGGCTCGCTGGGCGCCGCGGTGATCCGTGACGAGGCGGATCTGGATGCCTATCTGGTCAGTCCCTGGCGTGGCGTCAGTATGGTCGAGACCTTCGTCGAGGGGCAGATGTTCCACATCGACGGCCTGGTGGCCGGCGGTGAGGTGGTCTTCGTCCAGCCCTTCCGGTACGTCAACGACTGCCTGTCGTTCCGGAGCAACGACTGGGTGGCCAGCCTCGCGCTGGAGCCCGGCAATCCGGTGTACGGCCGGCTGGTCGAGGCCACCCGTGCGGTGCTCGACCGGCTGCCGACGCCGGAGAACACCGCGTTCCACTGCGAGTTGTGGGTCACCCCGGACGACCGGCTGGTGTTCTGCGAGATCGCCAGCCGCACCGGCGGCGGCATGATCGCCACCACGCTGAACCACGCCCGGGGCATCGACATCGACCGCGAGTGGCTGTACGCCGAGTGCGGACTGGCCGTGACGCCCGCGGACCCCGTGCTCCGGCCCTTCGCCGGCATGTGCATCCCGCCGCTCAACGGCGTCCTGGAGTATCTGCCGGCCGAGGGCGAGCCGGACTGCGTCCACGAGCGGGTGCTGCACGGCGCCAGTGGCCAGACCTTCCACGGCGGCGTCAAGTCCGGTTTGTTCCTGGCCGGTTATGCGGTCGGCGGGAGCTCGGAGGAGGATGTCGTGGCCAACATGGCACGCGTCCACACCTGGTTCGCCGAGACGGCCAAGTGGCGGCCGCTCGGAAGCGAGGAAGGTGTGCGATGAGTTCCCTGGACCCGGACGTGAACCCGAACGTGAACCCGGCCCTGACCCTGCCCGGTCCGCTGGTCACCGTCGACTGGCTGGCCGACCGCCTCGGCCACCCCGACCTGGTGGTGCTCGACGCGAGCGTCGGCGCCGCCCGCGGCACCGGGACGCCGATCGCCGGCGCCCGGGTGTTCGACATCGACGGGGCGATGTCCGACCACGACGACCCCCGCCCGCACACCATGCCCGGCACCGAGCAGTTCGTCCGCGGGATACGGGCCCTGGGCGTCAACGACCGCTCCACCGTGGTCGTGTACGACGCGGCCGGCATCTACTCCAGCGCCCGGGCCTGGTGGATGCTGCGCGCGATGGGCTTCGACCGGGCCGCCGTCCTCGACGGCGGCCTGCCCGCGTGGGCGGCCGCCGGGCACCCGTGCCGCCCGTTCGGCCAGGAGCCGCCCGCCGCGGGCGACTTCACCGCGCGGCCCCGCACCGGGCTGCTCGTCGACATCGGCACCGTGCAGCGGACCCTGGCGGACGGGAGCGCGGCCGTCCTCGACGCCCGTTCCCGCGGCCGGTACGCCGGCACCGAGGCCGAGCCCCGGCCCGGCCTGCGCGGCGGCCACATGCCCGGCGCCGCCAACCTGCCGTTCACCGAACTGCAGGACGGCGGGCGCATGCTGCCCGCCGGGGAACTCCGCTCCGCCTTCGCCCCGGTGGCCGGCGACCGCGAGCGGCTGGTGTTCAGCTGCGGCTCCGGCGTCACCGCCTGTGTGCTCGCCCTCGGCGCCGAACTGGCCGGCTACCGCGACCTCGCGGTGTACGACGGCTCCTGGAGCGAGTGGGGCCTGCCCTCCGGCCCGCCGGTCGTGACGGGCGCCGAGCCGGGGAAGGAGTAGCCCCGGTGACGGGCTCCGCAGCCGCCCGGTGGCGGACCTACGCCGCGCTGCCGGCCGGCCTCAAGGCCCTGGTCGTCCTCTCCACCGTGGTCGGCCTCGGCAGCTACATGATCACCCCGTTCATCGGGGTGCTGCTGGTCAAGGGCGTCGGGCTGGACACCGGTACGGCCGGCCTGCTGGTCGCGGTCGCCACGTTCATCCAGTTCGGCGGCAGCATCGTCGGGGGCCCGGTCGCCGACCGGCTGGGCCTCAAGCCGACGATGACCGGCGCCCTGCTGCTGCGGGCGCTCGGCCTCGTCCTGCTCGCGCTCGCCGTCCATGTGCACTCCCTCGTGCTGCCGGCGGTCGTCCTGGTGGCCGCCGGGCCCGCGCTGTACCTGCCGGCCAACAAGGCGTACATCGTGCGCTCCGTCGCCGACGACCTGCGACCGCTCTTCCTGGCGATCAGCGCCGCCGCCCTCAACGTCGGCATGGGCCTCGGCCCGTTCCTCGCGGTGCTGCTGATCGGCCGGGACCCGGCCGTCCTGCTGCTCGTCCTGGCCGGCCTGTTCACCCTGTTCGCCGTCGCCCACCAGGTCGCCATGCAGCCGGTCGCCGCGCGGCCCGACGTCCCGGCCGGGGGGACGGACCAGGGCGGCACGGTCGGCACCTTGCGCGGTGCCCTGCGCGACGCACGGCGGCCGGTGCTCTTCAACGTCGCCGCCTTCTATCTCTACTTCTCCTTCCAGAGCTTCATCGGCCTGTACGCGGCCGCCGAGTCGCACCTCGGTCTGGTCGGCTGGGTGATGCTGCTCAACTGCGCCATGATGGCCGTCCTCCAGCCCCTGCTGGCGGGGCGGATCGCCCGGGCCGGGTACCGCGGGCTGCTGGCCGGATCGTTCCTGCTGATGGCGGCCGGCACGGCGGTGATGTTCCTCGGCGGCACTCCCGCCCTGCTGCTCGGCACCGCGGTGTTCACCGTCGGCGAGGCGTTCGTCTTCCTCCGCGGCGACCTGGAGGTGGTCGGCCGGATCCCCGACCGGCCCGCCTTCGCCTTCGGCGTCCAGCGGCTCACCACGGGTGTCGGGGGGCTGTTCGCCGGTGCGGCCGGCGGCTTCCTGTTCGGCCACTTCCAGCACGGCGGGCACCCCGGCCGGTACTGGCTGGCCGTCGCCGCCCAGTGCGCGGTCGTCGCCGTCCTCGGCCTCGTCCTCGGCGGCCCCTCCGCCGGCCGCACGGACCGGACCGGCACCGAGAGCGCCGCCGGACTCGAGAAGGAGCCCGCGGCGTGACCACGCGCGACACCCGCTACGTCCAGGCCGGCTCCGAGCCGCATCGCCGCGACGGCTACGTCAACCCGCCGATCCACCGGACCTCCACGGTCCTCTACCGGGACACCGCCGAGATGGCGGCGTCCCAGGCCGACCCGCTCAAGCGCACCCCGCCGGTCTACGGGCGCTTCGGCACCCCGACCGGCAGGGCCTTCGAGACCGCCCTCGCCGAACTGGAGGGCGGCCACGCCGCCGTGGCCACCTGCTCCGGGCTGGCCGCGGCCACCACCGCGGTCCTCTCCTTCGTCCACGCCGGCGACCACCTGCTCGTCAGCGACTCCGTCTACATGCCGACCCGGCGGTTCTGCGACTCGCTCACCGCGTTCGGCGTCCGCGTCGAGTACTACGACCCCGCCGTCGGCGCCGGCATCGAGGGGCTGCTCCGCCCGGAGACCCGGGTCGTCTACCTCGAATCCCCGGGTTCCACCACCTTCGAGGTCCAGGACGTCCCGGCCGTCACCGCCGTCTGCCGCCCGCGCGGGATCACCACCGTCATCGACAACACCTGGGCCACCCCGGCCTTCCTGCGCCCCCTCGAACTCGGCGCCGACGTCGTCGTCCACTCCGCCACCAAGTATCTGACCGGCCACGCCGACAGCATCCTGGGCGCCATCGTCTGCTCCGAGGAGGCCTTCCCGGCCGTCCGCGGGGCCGCCATGCGGCTCGGCCAGTGCGCCGGCGCCGACGACCTCTACCTGGGCCTGCGCGGCCTGCGCACCCTGGGGGTCCGGCTCGGCCGGCACCAGCAGCAGGCCCTGGACCTGGCCCGCTGGCTGCGGCAGCGCGACGAGGTCGCCGCGGTCGTCCACCCCGCCCTGCCCGAGCACCCGGGCCACCGGATCTGGCAGCGCGACTTCGACGGCGCGTCGGGCCTGTTCGGCTTCGTCCTGCACCCGCACTTCGGCAGGGCCGCCGTCGACGCCATGATCGACCGGCTGCGGCTCTTCGGCCTCGGCCACAGCTGGGGCGGGTACGAGAGCCTGCTCGTCCCCGCCGACCCGCTCACCCACCGGCTCCCCGGCACCTGGCGGGACCGCGGCCCCCTGCTGCGCGTCCACGTCGGCTTCGAGCACCTCGACGACCTCAAGGCCGACCTCGTGGCGGGCTTCGCCGAACTGGTGCGGCGGCAGGAGACGGGCTGTTGACATCGGGCTGCTGAACGAGCGAGGGCGCCCCCGGTCCGGGGGCGCCCTCGTGCGATGAGGCCGCGGGGATCTCCCCTACGTCACCACGTCACTTCCAGTTGACGCCCTTGCCCAGGGTGAACGGGTCCCCCCAGTACTCGGCCGACGCGACCTTCACCGAGGCCGACGGTGCGAGCGCTATGGCGCAGCCCTGGGTGGACTTGCCCGCGGTGAAGCCGCTCGGCAGGTCGCCGCCGTGGCACTTGGCGAAGTCGCCGATGACCGTGAGGTCCTGGGCCTCGGTGCCGTCGGGCAGGTGGCCCTTCATGTGGTTCACGGCGGCGAAGGACAGGTCTGTGGTGCCGTCGTTGGTGACCGAGTAGCGGATGTAGTAGGGGACCTTGCCCTTGACCTGGTCGCCGAGGTTCAGCGAGGACAGGTCGTTCGGGTCGCCCTGCTCGATCGCCGTGACGCTCAGGGCGATCTTGCCGCTCGAGTGGCCGTAGGAGAACGGGATGTGGGCCACATCGCCGATCTTGAAGGTCTGGCCGGGCTTCACCTCGCCCGTGCTCCCGCCGCCGGTGCTGCCCGTGCTGCCGGACGAGCTCGAACCGCCCGTCGAACCGCCGCCGGTGGCCGCGCTCGCGGCGGCGGCCGGGGACGAGGAGGAAGAAGAGGGCGCAGAGGACGCCGGCTTGTCCTCGGGGCCGCAGCCGGTCAGGGCGAGCGCCCCGAGAGCCACGAGACCGCTCAGTTTTTGGACAGCCTTGATGTCGATACCGTTCACCGTGTGTTTCCCCCGTTGCTTGTGTGTTGCTTGTGTACTGGTGAAGTGCGAGGGGACAGTACGGCAGTTGACGACGGAACGGATGGCGCAAAAACGACCTCTTAGCGGTCTTCGACTTTCCTGTGGCGGAGATCACCCGGCGGTCGTCACGTGCCCGGAAGCGGGTCCCCCGTCCCGGGTCAGCGTTCCAGGAGAACAGCGTTTCCCCAGGTCAGGGTGCGTAGGACCGTTCCGTTGTCCCGCATGTCCCGAGGGCCGTTGCGGCCGGGGCGGCGGGCGGCCGAGGCTGTGACGACGAGCGGGGACGGACCTCCGGACGACCGTCACCCGCCGCCCTCGTCCCAGCCGTTGCCCTTGCCCTTGCCCTTGCCCTTGCCCGTGCCCGTGCCTTCGGGGGAGACACCCGTGCCCAGGACCGCCCTGCTCGCCGCTTCCGCCGCCCTCGCCATGACGGCCGCTCTCGCCGTGACCGCCTGCGCGGAGCAGGGAAGCGGAACGAGGCTCGCCCCCGCGCCGGCCACCGAGGCGCAGATACATGCGTCCCCGCCCGGCGCCGCCTCCGATGCGGCGGCCCGGACCGTCGGACGGCTCCCCGCCTGCTCGGCCGCCGGCGGCAAGGTGACGGTCGCCGCGGTCCCCCGGCCCGTGAACCACCTGCTCCTCATCCTCGGCAACACCGGGTCCAGCCGCTGTGCCGCCTACGGCTACCCCCGCCTGCGCTTCGACCAGGACCAGGCGGTCGCTCACGTCATGCCCGGCAGCCGGCCGCACGCCGTGGTCACCCTGGCACCGGGGCAGTCCGCGTACGCAGCCGTCCGCACCTCGGGCGCTGATGGTGGTGCCGCCGCGAGTATTCGTCCGGCCCGCGTCCTGACGGTGCACTTCGCGGACGCGTCCGCCGTCGGCACGACCGGCACCCCGGTCCGGCTCGCCCTGCCCGAGGGCACCTCCGTCGACGACTCGGCGGCCGTCTCCTTCTGGCAGGCCACGCCCGGCGACGCCCTCACGCGGTGACCGGACCGCGCCCCGGGCCGGGGGAGGGCCGGGCCACCTCGATGGGGTGGTGCCGGCCCAGGACGTACGCGTTTCCGTCCTCGAACTCGACGCGCTTGCGGGCCGGCTGTACGCCCCGCACGTCCCGGACGACGTGCGGGATGCCGCCGACGGTGATGACGTCCCCTACGAGCACACCGTCCCCGGTCACGGTGACGGTGGTGATCCTGCGACGGTCGGGCATCGGTGAACTCCCCTTGTGCAACGACAGAGTGTGATGTCTCCGTGGCGCTGCGGTGACGGTACTGCTGTTCACGAAAGGCGGCAAGGTCAGGGGTGAGCTCTGGTCGCGCTCCGCCAACGTGCCTACTGTGTAAGCCGATGAGGCCCGTAGCGGAGGATCGGACGGCTGTGCCCAAGGCGGAGGACAACGCGTGCGACCGGCGCTCGCTCCACGAGCGCATCGCGGCGGACCTGCGGGACGAGATCATGTCCGGTGACATCCCGCCGGGCGGCAGCGTGCCGTCGACCCGGCAGCTCAAGAGCCGCTTCGTGGCCTCCAACGCGACGGTGCAGAAGGCACTCCAGGTACTGAAGGCCGAAGGCCTCGTCGTGGGACGCCCCGGCGCGTCCGTCACCGTCCGCCCGCACCGGCAGCGCACCCTGCGGCCCGCCTGGCGCCCGCGCCGCGACGGGAGCAGGCTGCTGGACGTCGCCGAGGTCCGGCCGCCGGCGGACGTCGCCGCGGCGATGAACCTGATGAAGACCGGAACGGCCCTGCTGCGTTCCCGGATCGTGCTCTTCGACGACGAGCCCGTCGAACTGGTCAAGTCCTACTACCCGCTCGACATCGCGCGCGGCACCCCGATGATGGAGCGCCGCACCATAGGGGAAGGCGCCCCGGCGCTCCTGGCGGAGCTGGGCCACCCGCCGCGCCGCTGCGTGGACCAGGTGTCCGCGCGCGTGCCCACCCAGGAGCAGTACAGGGCGCTGGAGATGCCGGGTGATCTGCCGGTGCTGCGGACGTTCCGCGTGATCTACGGCGACGGGGACCGGCCGATCGAGGTCAGCGTCATGGCCAAGGCGGGGCATCTCCAGGAGCTGGAGTACGGGTTTCCCTGACGGGAAGTCAGGGGGATCGCTGTGCGGTTGTTCTTCGGCTGCGGGTCGTCGGTGGCTGATCGCGCAGTTCCCCGCGCCCCTTCGGGCGCGGGGATGAATCATGACGCCAGCGTCAAATGCGTCCCCGGGCGCCAGTGTTCGCCGCGCCGCTTCGCCGCGTACATGGCCTCGTCCGCGCCGCGCAGCAGGTCCGACAGGCCGGCGCCGGGGCGGAACGCCTTGCGGCACACGCCGATCGAGGCGCGCGGGGTCAGGGTGGCGCGGCCGGTGTCGAGCGGGGCCGACAGGCGGGCCGAGAGGCCGTGGGTCAGCTCCGCATCCAGGTCCGCCTCGGGGGCGAGGCGGACGAGGGCGGCGAACTCGTCGCCGCCCAGCCGCGCGGCGAAGCCGCCGTGCTCCGCGCACCAGGCGTCGAGGCGCCGGCCTACGGCGGCGATCACCTGGTCGCCCACGGCGTGGCCGTGGGTGTCGTTGATCTGCTTGAAGCCGTTGAGGTCCAGCAGCAGTACGGCCGCGTGCGGGTGCCGGAGGGCGCGCAGGGCGCGGCCGGTGAACCCGTCCCGGCCCATCAGGCCCGTCAGCGGGTCCCGGCGGGCGGAACGGAGCCTGCGGGCCAGGAAAAAGGCGTGGGTGATCCAGCCGACGGTCGGAGCGGCGACGGGCAGGGCCTGGAGTACGAGGTTCATCGGGCACCTTCCGGTTCCTCGGGCGACGGGCGTGCAGCGGGAGTCGCGGTCCGGGCGTGCCTGCAGGTGAACGTGCCTGTTCACGGGGCACTCGGGGTGTGCTCACCGGGGCCGCGGACGGCCCGATCGCGCCGTGGTGGCGGTGGACCGGGCCGTCATGCCGCACATCCCCCGTTTCGGGCGGCGAGGCGCGCGGGTCCCTCCCGGAGCGGCCCGGAACATCCGAAATGCGGTCGGTGGCGGCCGATATGCGGTCCCGGGCGGTGCCGGGCGTCGGACAATCCGGATATCGCGGTGCGGTCGCGGGGGGCGGGGAGTGGACGCCGCGGTATGCGCTCTTCCGCGGTCCGGGGCTCGGCCGTCCGGGGTCTTTCGAAGCGCGCGCGGGGGCCGTGCCGAAACGATTTCTTCCGTGGGACGTACGGATTCCGGGGGTGTCCGGCGGGGCCCGGCGCAGGCCGTGCGGCAGCGGTGGAGGTTTATCCGCAGCCGGTCATGCTTGCGAGGGAATGGGGAGCGGAGGTGGGTTCGGTGGAGATTCGGTGGGCAATTCTGGTCTCGCGACGTCGAAACAGCGCCGGGGCGGTCGGCCAACCACCTGGCAACGACCGGTAGTTCGAAGTTCCGTACTGGAGGAATTGAGATGGCAAGCACCCGCACTGCCGCCCGCGTTCTCGCCGCTGTCGCGGCCCTGCCCATGGCTGTCCTGCTCTTCTCGGGCATGGCCCAGGCCGCCGACGACGGCGGCCAGTTGGCCAACCGGGGATCGAATGCGGCCGCGGCCGGCCTCGTCGGGAGCGGCGTGGGTCACAACAACCACGGCAACTCGGACACCACGCAGCAGCAGTCCACCGGTACCGGAGCCAGTAACCAGGCCAATACGGCCAGCGTCAACAGGTCCGGTCATACGGCGATCCGCCAGGACAACGTCACCGTCCGCTTCACCAACCTCTGGTGAGCCCGGCGTGACCACCGGCGCCCGGGAGCCGAGCACCGGGTGATGTGGTGAGAGTGGACAGGGTCTGTACGATCCGCGCGGCGGCACTCCGGTGCCGCCGCGCGTCGTTGTTGCGGGGACCTTGACAGCCCTCGGATATCTGACGGACAGTCAGAAATCGTGAGCGACCTCCACCGGCTCCTCAGGCTCTACGAAGGGCGCCCCGCCGCCGTCGCGGCCCGCGGCCCGGACCCCGTCAACCGCCCCATGATCAGACACTGGTGCGAGGCCCTGGGCGACACCGGCGCCGCCTACCGGGGCGAGGACGCCGTCGCCCCGGCCGCCATGCTCCAGGTCTGGACCATGCCCGGTCTGGGCGGCCCCTCCAGCAGATCCCCGGCCCTCGACGAGGTGTTCGCCCTCCTCGACGGCGCGGGCTTCACCGCCGTCGTCGCGACCGACTGCGAACAGGAGTACCTGCGGCCCCTGCGCCCCGGAGACGAGATCACCTTCGACTCCGTGATCGAGTCGGTCTCGCCGTGCAAGACGACCCGGCTCGGCGTCGGCCACTTCCTCACCCGGCGCACGGAGATCCGCGCGGGCGGCGAGCTCGCCGGAATCCAGCGCTTCCGCATCCTCAAGTACGCCCCCGCGCGGCGCACTCCGGCCCCCGCCGAACGGCCGCGCCCGGTCGTGGGCCGCGACAACGCCGGATTCTGGGAGGGCGTCGCCGCCCACCTCCTGCTGATCCAGCAGTGCGACGACTGCACGGAACTGCGCTTCCCCTGGCTGCCCGGGTGCGGGCACTGCGGGTCCCCGCGGTGGACGGCCGTGGCGGCCTCCGGTGCGGGCACGGTGCACGCGTACGTGATCGTGCACCACCCGCCCGCCCCCGGATTCGACCCGCCCTACGCCGTCGCGCTGGTCGAACTCGCCGAAGGAGTACGGATGATCAGCAACATCACCGGGGTCGGACCGGGCGGGGTGCACATCGGTATGCCTGTCGAGCTGGAGTTCCTACGGGTGAACGAGAGAGACGGCGAAAGGGAGTTGCCGGTGTTCCGGGCCCTGGAGGAGGGCGCATGACGCCGAAGAAGGGGGACGCCCTCCCTCCGCTGACCATTCCCGTCACCCGCACCCTCGTCATCGCGGGCGCCCTCGCCTCCCGCGACTACCAGGACGTGCACCACGACCCCGAGGCCGCACGGGCCAAGGGCGCCCCCGACATCTTCATGAACATCCTCACCACCCAGGGCCTCGTGGGCCGTTACCTCACCGACCACTTCGGCCCGGACGCCGTCCTGCGCAAGGCCGCCATCCGGCTCGGCGTCCCCAGCCACCCGGGGGACGAGCTGGTCCTCACCGGCACGGTCGGCTCCGTCGACGGGACAACGGTCGTCGTCGACGTCATCGGCACCAACCGCCTCGGCCGCCACGTCACCGGCACGGTGACCCTGGACCTGCCGGGGAGCGCGCCGTGAACGGCGGCTTCGGCGGCAGGGCCGCCATCGCCGGCATCGGCGCCACGGCGTTCTCCAAGAACTCCGGCCGCAGCGAACTCGCCCTGGCCGCCGAGGCCGTACGGGCCGCGCTGGACGACGCCGGGCTCGCGCCCGGCGACGTCGACGGCATGGTCACCTTCACCATGGACACCAGCCCCGAGATCGCCGTGGCCCGGGCCGCCGGCATCGGGGAACTGTCCTTCTTCTCCCGCGTCCACTACGGGGGCGGCGCCGCCTGCGCCACCGTCCTGCAGGCCGCCCTCGCCGTCGCGGCCGGCGTCGCCGGAGCCGTCGTCTGCTACCGCGCCTTCAACGAGCGCTCCGGCCGCCGCTTCGGCGCGGGCGTACGGCACCGGGAACCCTCCGCCGAGGGCGTGGCCCTGGGCTGGACCCTGCCGTTCGGGCTGCTCACCCCGGCCTCCTGGGCCGCCATGCAGGCGAGCCGCTACCTCCATCTCCACGGCCTGGAACCGGAGGTCTTCGGCCACGTCGCCGTCACCGACCGCCGGTACGCCGCCACCAACCCGGCCGCGTACTTCCACGGCCGTCCCATCACCCTCGCCGAGCACGCCGCCTCCCGCTGGATCGCCGAACCGCTGCGGCTGCTCGACTGCTGCCAGGAGACCGACGGCGGACAGGCCTTCGTCGTCACGAGCACCGACCGGGCCCGGACGCTCCGGCACCCGCCCGCCGTGATCACCGCGGCGGCCCAGGGCGCGGCCGCGGGCCAGGAGCAGATGACGGGCTTCTACCGCGGCGAGCCCGGCCGCCTCCCCGAGGCCGGCGTCGTCGCGCGGCGGCTGTGGCGCGACAGCGGGTTGAGGCCCTCCGACATCGACGTCGGCATCCTCTACGACCACTTCACCCCGCACGTCCTCATGCAGTTGGAGGAGTTCGGCTTCTGCGCACCGGGCGAGGCAGGCGAGTTCGTCGCCGCGGACCGGTTGCCGCTCAACACCCACGGCGGCCAGCTGGGCGAGGCGTACCTGCACGGCATGAACGGCATCGCCGAAGCCGTGCGGCAGTTGCGGGGCAGCGCGGCCAACCAAGTTGCGGACGTCGCGCATGTGCTCGTCACCGCCGGAACCGGTGTTCCCACGTCCGGGCTGCTTCTCGGCGCAGACGGATGAACCGAGGGCGTGTCACCGCCGGACGGCCCCGTCCGGCCCCCTTGACTCGCCCTTATGGACCGACGAAGGAAGATCATCGGATACATCGTCGCCCTGTTGGCGGCGCTGGCCCAGGTGGTCACCCAGGCAGCAGCGCCCGTCACCGCCGCCCCGGCACTCCTGGGCCTGGGCGGCGCCTCCGTTTTCCGGGGGCAGGCGTTCGACACCTGCCAGGCCCCGCCGCTGACCACCCTCAGCGCCTGGGCCGCGTCCGAGTACCGCGCCGTGGGCGTCTACTACAGCGGCCGCGCACGGGCCTGCCCGCGCCAGACCTACCTCAGCGCCCGCTGGCTCACCGGCGCCCGCGATCTCGGCTGGAAGGTCCTGCCGATCTTCGTCGGCTCGCAGTCGCCCTGCGTCCGCGCCGCCAGCAAGAAGGGCTACCCCATCGGGGACGACCCCTACGACCAGGGCTGGGACGAGGGCATGGACGCGGTGCACGACGCGAGCGAGCTCGGCATCGCGCAGCGCAGCGCGCTCTACCTCGACATGGAGGCGTACAACGACAAGAACGACGACTGCGCCGACACCACCCTCACCTTCATCCGCTCCTGGAGCGCCGCGGTCAGGCAGAAGGGATATCTGCCCGGCTTCTACAGCAGCGCCGAGTCGGGCGTCCGCCACCTCGAGCGCGCCCGCCGGGCCGGGATGGACGACCTCCCCGAGGCCGTCTGGTTCGCCCGCTGGAAGGCCTCGCCGAACACGGCCAAGGAGCCGACGCTGTCCTCCACGTCCTGGTCGCCGCACCGCAGGATCCATCAGTACGCGGGCAACGTGACCGAGACCTACGGCGGCCGCAAGCTGACCATCGACCGCAACCTCGTCGACGCACCGGTCGCGGTGATCGACTGACGGAGATCCTCCGGGCTCCCCCTCCAGGAGGTGTGGCGGAGCCGTTTCGTACGACCTGAGGGGGAGCGCGCTTCGGCACCTCCGGCCGATCCGCCGGGGACGGGTGCGCTCCTAGCGTTGAAGCATGACAGTGACCTCGACGTCCGTGTGTGCCGGCGCCTCCACCGCTGCCGTGTACCCGTCGTTCTCCTCGTACGTCCGGGCACGCGGCCCGGTGCTGCAGCGCACCGCCCGTTCGCTGACCTCGAACCCCTGCGATGCCGAGGATCTGCTGCAGACGGCCCTCACCAAGACGTACCTGGCGTGGGACCGGATCGAGGACCACCGGGCGCTGGACGGCTACGTGCGCCGGGCTCTGGTCAACACGCGCACCTCGCAGTGGCGCAAGCGCAGGGTCGACGAGTTCCCCTGCGAGGAGCTGCCGGAGGCGCCGCAGGGCGCCGGCGACCACGCAGAGCCGGTGGCTCTGCGTGATGCGATGTGGCGCGCCGTGCACCGGCTGCCGGACCGGCAGCGGGCCATGGTCGTTCTCAGGTATTACGAGGACCTCACCGAGGTGCAGACCGCGGAACTGATGGGGGTGTCGGTCGGCACGGTGAAGAGTGCGGTGTCGCGTGCGCTGGGCAAGTTGCGGGAGGATCCTGAGCTTTCTTGTGCGGCTTGAGGCCGTCCTTTGGTTGCTCGCGCAGTTCCCCGCGCCCCTTACGGGGCGATGACCGTCACCTTCAGCTCCCCCTCCGCGTACTGGCGGCGCAGGACCTTCTTGTCGAATTTGCCCACCGACGTCTTCGGCACGGCCGGGACCGGTGCCCAGCGTTCCGGGAGCTGCCAGCGGGCGACGCGCTCGCCGAGGAAGCTGCGCAGCTCCGGCCAGCCGGCGGTCGCGCCGTCGCGCAGGACGACCGTGGCCAGCGGGCGCTCGCCCCACTTCTCGTCGGGGACGGCGATGACGGCCGCCTCCGCGACGTCCGGGTGGGCCATCAGGTGGTTCTCCAGCTCGCACGAGGAGATCCACTCGCCGCCGGACTTGATGACGTCCTTGGCCCGGTCGGTGAGGGTCAGATAGCCGTCGGGGGACATCGTGCCGATGTCGCCCGTGCGCAGCCAGCCGTCCTCGCTGAACTTGTCCGCGGGCCGGAAGGGCTCGCCGTCCTTGCCGCCGTAGTACGCGCCCGCGATCCACGGGCCGCGCACCTCCAGCTCGCCGGCCGACGTGCCGTCCCACGGCAGGAACCGTCCGTCCGGGCCGGCCAGCCGGAACTCCACCGAGGCGGGCAGCAGGCCCTGGGTGACCCGGTAGGGCCAGGCCTCCTCCGGGCTCAGGCCGGGCGGCGGGTAGGCCACCGAGCCCAGCGGCGAGGTCTCGGTCATGCCCCAGGCCTGGACGATGCGCAGCCCGTGCCGCTCCTCGAAGTCCTTCATCAGCGAGGGCGGGCAGGCGGAGCCGCCGCTGACGACCGTGTGCAGCGAGGAGACGTCGCGCGGGCGGGCGTCCAGCTCGGCCAGCAGGCCCTGCCAGATGGTCGGCACGCCCGCGGTGACGGTAGGCCGCTCGGCCTCGATCATGTCCGCGAGGGGCGCGGGCTGCAGGAAGCGGTCCGGCATCAGCAGTGCGGAGCCCGCCATGAAGGCCGCGTGCGGCAGGCCCCAGGCGTTGACGTGGAACATCGGCACGACCGGCAGACAGGTCTGTGCCGGGGTCAGCCCGAAGGAGGCCGCGGCGTTGACCTCCATCGCGTGCAGATAGACCGAACGGTGGCTGTAGGCGACGCCCTTGGGCTCGCCGGTGGTGCCGGAGGTGTAGCAGAGGGCCGCGGCCTGGCGCTCGTCGAGCTCGGGCCACGGGTAGGGGTCCGCTGGCTGTGCCGCGAGCAGTTCCTCGTAGTCGTGCACCTGCGGGCGCACGTCCGCCAGCGCGGAAAGGTCGCCCGGCCCGGAGACGATCACGTGCTCCACGTCGTCCAGGTACGGCAGGAGCGGTGCGAGGAGCGGCAGCAGCGTGCCGTTGACGAGGACGATGCGGTCGCCGGCGTGCCGCATGATCCAGGCGAGCTGCTCGGGAGGCAGCCGGAGGTTGAGGGTGTGCAGGACCGCGCCCATGGAGGGGACGGCCAGGTACGCCTCCAGGTGCTCGGCGTTGTTCCACATCAGGGTCGCCACGGGCTCCCCCTCGCGGGCGCCGAGCCCGTGCAGGGCGTGGGCGAGCCGTGCGGCCCGCGCCCCGACGTCCGCGAAGCTGCGGCGGTGCGGTTCGCCGGTGCCGGTCCAGGTGGTGACCAGGGCCCGGCCGTGCACTCCGGAGCCGTGGGCCAGGATGCGTGCGACGGTCAGCGGTACATCCTGCATAGTGCTCAGCACCGGAGCCTCCCCTTAGGCTTTGCGCGACTGCGTCAGGGGCGATTCTGCTGCCGTATCCGGCGGTAAGTCACTAGTTCCGGACCGAGCCGTTCCCCCGGCCTCCGAACCACCCCGCCGCGACGGCCGCCACCGCGATCGCGCACACCCCGTTCCAGCCCCACGCGGCGAAGGCCGGGCCCGCCAGGGCCGATGCGCTCGCGCCGCCGATGAAGGCGGACACCACGTACGCCGTGTTCGCCGTCGACGGCATCGAGGTGGCCCCCAACGCCCGGGTCTGGTTGGCCACCTGACCCGCCATCAGACCGGCGTGGATCAGCACGGCCGCCGCGCACAGCGCCCAGATCCGGTGCCCGCCCAGCCAGAACAGCGGGAGGGACAGCGCCGCCAGCACATAGCCGGCCGTCACCACCCGGCGTGGGCCGAAGCGGTCGATCAGGGTGCCCGAGACCGGGGCGACGGCGGTCGAGGTCAGGCCGAACAGGCCGAAGAGGCCCGCCGTGCCCGTCGACAGGTGGAACGGCTGCGGTGCCGTCAGCAGCAGAGACAGCGTCGTCCACAGGGAGCTCCACGCGCCGAACAGGCCGGCCTGGCGCAGGCACGCCGCCCGGAGGTCGGCGGAGGAGCGCAGCAGGCGGGGCAGGCCCGCGATGTTCTTCAGCGGGTTGGACGCGCGCCGCGGGCGTGTTTCGCGCGGCAGCAGCAGGGCCGTCAGCAGGCCGACCGTCACCGTGAGTGCCGCGGCGCCGAAGAACACCGGGCGCCAGCCGAAGGCCTGGCCGGCCAGGCCGCCCAGTACCCGGGCCGCGACGATGCCGGTGAACAGACCCGCCACCACCGCCGCCACGTGCCGGCCGCGCCGGTCCGCGGGCGCGCGCTCGGCCACGAGCGGGACGAGCAGCTGCGGGACGACCGTGCCGGCGCAGGCCACCAGCACCGCCGCCGCCAGCGCGGGCAGGCCCGGCGCGAGCCCGGCGGCGACGAGGGCCACGCCCGCGAGGCCGGACAGCGCGGCGACGAGGCGGCGGCGGTCGGCCGTGTCCCCGAGCGGGGCGAAGGCCAGCAGGCCGATGGCGTAGCCGAGTTGGGCGACGGAGGCGATCCAGCCGGCGGAGGAGGGCGAGGCGCCGAAGCTGCGGGCGATGAGCCCGAGCAGCGGGGCGGCCAGATAGATGTTGGCGGCGGTGACGGCGGTGCACAGCGCGATGACGGGGAGCAGGAAGGCGGGGGCTCTGTCGGTGACTATGGGCGTTGCGGGTGCTGTGGGTGTCGTGGGTGTCGTGGTGACGGTCATGAGCGGTGGAGGCCCCCGTGTGTGTAACCAACTGGTTGGTTGTGAATCTCGCAGAGCGGTCATGGGCTGTCAACCGAATAGTTGGTTACGCTGAGCGCATGGGAGCAACCAGGGACCCCGAGGCGACCAAGGCCCGCATCTTCGCCGCGGCCACCGCCGAGTTCGCCGCGCACGGCATCGCCGGGGCGCGCGTGGACCGGATCGCGCGCGAGGCCAGGGCCAACAAGCAGCTGATCTACGCCTACTTCGGGAACAAGGCCGAGCTCTTCTCCCAGGTCCTGGAGAAGCGGCTGATGGAGCTCGCCGTCGCCAACCCCGTCGACGCGGAGGACCCCGACGGCTGGATCGACCGCCTCTTCGACTATCACGCCGCCCACCCCGAGCTGGTCCGGCTCGTCTTCTGGGAGGGCCTGGAGTACGGCACCGGCGGCATCCCGCACGAGGACGAGCGCCGGGGCCACTACGCACGCAAGGTCGCGGCCTTCGCCGAGGCCCAGGAGAAGGGCGTCATCAGCGACGCCGTCCCGGCGCAGGACCTGCTCTTCCTCATGATCGCGCTGGCCTCCTGGGCCACCGTGCAGCCGCAGATGCGGCGGATCGTCGTCGGGGACACGGAGGGGGACCTGACGCGATTGCGGGGTTCCCTGCGGACGGCTGCGCGGAGGCTGACGGAGCGTCACCCCTGACGGGGTGCGCACTGACCCATCGGACTGGCCCTAGTTGGTGGCGATCTTCGCCAGCAGGTCCACGATCCGGCCCTGCACCTCCGCGCTCGTCGAGCGTTCCGCCAGGAACAGCACCGTCTCGCCCGAGGCCAGGCGCGGCAGTTGCGAGGGGTCCATGTCCGCGGACGTGTAGACGACGAGCGGGGTGTGGCTGAGCAGGCCGTTGCCGCGCAGCCAGTCGACGATGCCGGCCCGGCGGCGGCGCACCTGCATCAGGTCCATCACCACCAGGTTCGGGTGCGTCTGCTGCGCGAGCTGCACGGCCTCGGCGTCCGTCGCCGCGCACACCACGTGCATGCCGCGGCGCTCCAGCGTGGCCCGGAGCGCGCCCGCGACCGGCTCCTGCTCCTCGATCAGCAGCACCCGCGGCGGGTGCATCTCGCTGTCGCGCGGGGCCAGCGCCTTGAGCAGGACGGCCGGGTCGGCGCCGTACGCGGCCTCCCGCGTGGCCTGCCCGAGACCGGCCGTCACCAGTACCGGGACCTCCGCCGCGACCGCCGCCTCGCGCAGCGACTGCAGCGCGGTGCGGGTGATCGGGCCGGTCAGCGGGTCGATGAACAGCGCCGCCGGGTAGGCCGCCTTCTGGGCGTCGACCTCCTCGCGCGAGTGCACGATCACCGGGCGGTAGCCGCGCTCGGTCAGCGCGGACTCCGTGGACGCGTCCGGGGCCGGCCAGACCAGCAGCCGCCGCGGGTTGTCCAGCGGCTCCGGGGGCAGCTCGTCGTCCATCGGCGGCCGCACCGGCTCGACGACCTCGACGGCACCGCCCGGCCCGTCCAGCGGTTCGGGGCCCTCGGAACCCTCGTCCGGGGCGCCGACCGCGAAGGCGCGGCCCTCCGGGAGCGGGTGCGGGCGGGCGGGCGCCGCCGGTGCCGGGGCGGCCTGCGCCTTGGCCTCGCGCGGGGTGTCGGCGGGGTTCGCGAGCTTGCGGCGCCGTCCCGAACCGACGGCGGTGCCGCCGGCCGGGGTCTCCCCGGCGCCGGGGCCCTGGCCGAGGGTGCGCACGCTGATGGGCCGCGGGGCGGGGGGCCCGTCCTGCGGGGTGCTGCCGCCCGGCTCCTCGGCGAGGGCACGCCGGGCCCGGCGGCGCCCGGTGCCGGGGTTGGGGTTCGGGGAACCCCCGCTCTCCGCGGGGGAGTCGGCGGGCCGGGGCGCCGCGTCCGTCTCCGGCGCGGGGGGCGTCTTGTCCGGCTCGTCCGCGGGCTGCCCGTGCCGGGGCCGCTCGCTCTCGGGACGTGCGGGCCCGTCCGGCGTGGCGACGGCCTGCTCGGGCCGCGTGTGGGCCGGGGCCGCCGCCGCTGCCGCCTCCGGCGCGGCTGCCCGGGCGGGCTGCTCCTGCGGGAGCGCGCCGGGACCACCCGGCGCCACAGGCACGAACGGCGGTGTGCCGTGCAGGAACGCGGCCGTACCGCCCTGCGGCACGCTGTCGCCTGCGGCGGGCGTCGGCTCCTGAGCGGCCGGGGCCGGGTCGTTCCGCGGCGCGGTCGCTGTCGGTTCCTGGAGGAACGCCGATGTGCCGCCGCCCTGCGCGTGGTTGCCGCTGTCGCCCGCCGCAGGCGGGAATGCTGCATCGGCGATACGAGGACCGGCAGCCGTCGTCGGCTCCTGGAGGAATGCGGCGATGCCGCCACCCTGCGGGTGGTTGCCGCCGTCGCCCGCCGCAGGCGGGAACGCTGCGTCGCCGTTACGAGGCGTCGCCGACGGCTCCGCCAGGAACGCCGACGTACCGCCCCTCTGCGAGCGCTCCCCGTTGTCGTCCGGTGCCGCAGGCGTGAACTCGGGCTTGCCGTCCCGCGGTTCGGCCGCTCGCTCCCGCGGGGCCTCCTCGGGCGCCGCGGGCGGGAACGGTACGGGGGTGGGCGGGTGCTCGTGCAGGAACGCCGCCATGCCGCCGCCCTGCAGGCCCGGCTGCGCCGCAGCGGGCTTCTCCGGCGCGGGCGGCGCCGATGCGGCCGGGCTGTCCTCGCCGGAGGCGAACCCGTCGTCGGCCGGCTTGCGCGGTGCGGGGGTGGCCGGCTTGGCCGGGCGGTCCGCCTCGGCCGGCGGGAGGGCGAACGCGGTGCGGGGCGCGGTCGGTTCCGGGGCCTGGCGGCCGGGGGCGGGGACCGCGGCGCGGCGGGCGCGCCGGCCCGCCGGCTGCGCCGTGCGGTCCGCTTCCGCGGGGGGCAGGGCGAACGCGGTGCGCGGCGCCTCCGCCGCCACCGGTTCGCGGCGTGCCCGGCGGCCCGTCGGTGCGGCGGCCGGCTGCGGGGTCTCCTCCTCGGCGCGGGCGGGGCCGCGCCGCCGCCCGGTCGGCTGGGCGGCGGGCTCGCCGTCGGCCTTGGCGGGGACCGTCTCCTCCGCCGTCCCCCGCGCCCGCTGCGCGGGCATCGGCATCACGGTCGTACCGCCGCCGATGCTCGCGTTCGGGTCGGGCCGCAGGTCGGAGCCGGTCACGGGGGTGCCGTCCGCCGAGACGGGCACCTCCAGTACGTACGCCCGGTCGTGCTTCTGCAGCACGCCGCCGTGCTGCTGCACGATGCCGCGCACGATCGGCTGGTGCACCGGGCTGCCGCCGGGGTGCGGGCCGCGCACCTCGATGCGGACGACCTCGCCGCGCTGGGCGGCCGCCACCACGATCGTCGAGTCGCCCGCGGCCGTCTTGCCGGTCGCGTCGATGCCGGCCACGTCCGCGACCAGGTGTGCGAGCGCCCGGGCGAACTGCTCCGCGTCGACCTCCGCCTCGATGGCGGGGGCGTGCACCGCGAACTGCGCGCGCCCGGGGCCGATCAGCTCGACGGCGCCCTCGACGCCCGCCGCGACGACCTCGTCGAGCCCGGCCTTGGCGCGCTCCAGCTTCGCGGTGCCGGTGTCGAGCTGCTGGTAGGCCAGCACGTTGTCGACGAGGGCGGTCATCCGCCCGTACCCGGCGGCGAGGTGGTGCAGGATCTGGTTGGCCTCGGGCCACAGCTGGCCCGCGGGGTCGTCGGCCAGGGTGCCGAGCTCGGCGCGGAGTTGGCCGAGGGGGCCGCGCAGCGCGTCGTCCAGGACGGCGAGCAGCTGGGCGTGGCGTGCGGCGAGTGCGTCGTAGGGGCGCCGGTCGGTGAAGGTCATCACGGCGCCGACCAGCTGGTCCCCGTCGCGCACGGGCGCGGTCGTCAGGTCGACGGCCACCGCGCGCCCGTCCTTGGCCCACAGCACCTGTGCGCGCACCCGGTGCTTGCGCCCGGAGCGGAGGGTGTCGGCGATGGGGGACTCGTCGTAGGGGAAGGGGGAGCCGTCCGCGCGCGAGTGGTGGATCAGCGGGTGCAGCTCGCGGCCGCCGAGGTCGCTCGCGCGGTAGCCGAGGATCTGTGCGGCGGAGGGGTTGACGAGGACGACCTTGCCCGCGGTGTCGACGCCGACCACGCCCTCGGCCGCCGCGCGCAGGATCATCTCGGTCTGGCGCTGCTGGCGGGCGAGTTCGGCCTCGGTGTCGAGGGTGCCGGTGAGGTCGCGGACGACGATCATCAGCAGCTCGTCGCCCGTATAGGGCTGCGGGTCGGCGTAGGGGGTGCGGCCGTCCTCCAGGTTGGTGCTGGTCACCTCGACCGGGAAGCGGGTGCCGTCGGTGCGCCGGGCGATCATGCGGGTGGGCCGGGTGCGCCCGCCCTCCTCCTGCGGGAGCCGCATGGAGCCGGGGATGCGCCGGGAGTCGAAGTCCGGCAGCAGGTCGAGCAGCCCGCGGCCGACGAGACCGGTGCCGGGCACCTCGAAGGTCTCCAGCGCGATGTGGTTGGCGTTGACGACGGTGCCGTTGCAGTTGACGAGCAGCAGGGCGTCGGGGAGGGCGTCGAGTATGGCTGCGAGGCGAGCAGCGCCTCGGGATGGCCTGCTGCTCACGACGACGCTTCCTCCCTGGTTACCGCACCTTGCCGCCCGCGCCGGGTGGGGAATGGTCCGCTCCGGCGGGGGTCACTGGGGGGCAGTCTACGGGCTGCCGAGGCGGGCGCGACGGCGGTGGACGGGTGTGGCGGACCGTCCGGACATGCCTCGTGTGTCAGGTCATGGCACGGGCTTTCGGCTCGCCGAACAGAATGGAGAACTTGTCCCAGCGGGCTGTTTCGCACCCGTTCGTCCTGTTGAACTGCGCGTCCACCGGTCGTCCCGCCCAGCGGCCGGTGACGTGGGCCTGCTGCGGCCCGCCGTAGATCATCGGACAGATCTGATCCTTGGGCACGGGTGCAAAGGGGTCCTTGCCCCATGTGGTCCCGCCGTCGAGCTGCTTGCAGGCGTCCGCGGCGCGCGGGTGGGTGCTCCCGGTCGACGGGTGACAGTAGAGATGAAAGGTGCCCTCCAGATCTCCGCTGTGGGTGATCGTGACGACGAGGTGGTCGGCGGCCTGCTGCTCGGGCAGCGGGATCGGCGCGGCGCCGGCGGTGGCGGTGGCGCCGGCGGCGGCGAGCAGGGCCGGCGCCGCCAGGGCGGCGGCTGCGAGGGCCAGGCGGTGGAGCGGCATGCAGGGACTCCAAGGACGGGTGCGTGCCGGAGGCCGGCACGGGGGAGGGGATCCGCCCCGGCCCGTCTAACGCGCCAGTGCGCCGCGCGTTGCGCACCCGGAACGCCTTTGCCCCCGGTGCCGGAAGCCCGGTACCGTAGGGTGCGATTGGTGATGAGGCACGAAGCTGTGTCATCATCTGCACCAACGCTCGCGCCCGCGCGGGTGTGCTGGAGGCGTCGCCTAGTCCGGTCTATGGCGCCGCACTGCTAATGCGGTTTGGGACTTAAATCCCATCGAGGGTTCAAATCCCTCCGCCTCCGCAGTAGAGGCCCCGGTTGTCGATCACGACAGCCGGGGCCTCTTGCGTTGCCGTTTGTGTCGCCGTTTTGCCGTTTCCGCAGGTCAGGCGGGGTGGACAGAACGGATTTCGCCTCCCGGCGCAGTTCATGTAATGTTGCTCCTGCAACGCCGACCGGCAAGGAAACAAGCCGGGAAGCCGAGCGCTCGTAGCTTAACGGATAGAGCACTTGACTACGGATCAAGAGGTTGCAGGTTCGAATCCTGCCGAGCGCACAGTCGGGAAGCCGGTTTCCGGTTCTTCTCGTCCGTCGCGGGGTGGAGCAGCTCGGTAGCTCGCTGGGCTCATAACCCAGAGGTCGCAGGTTCAAATCCTGTCCCCGCTACTAAGACCACAGGCCCGGTACTTCGGTACCGGGCCTGTGGCGTTTCCGCTACCCCCGCAGCCCCAGCACGTCCGCCAGCTCACGCCACTGCTCCCGGGGCAGGCGCACGTTCAGCTGGTCCGGCACCACGGCCTGCACCGCGAGGTGGTCGGCCCCGGCCGCGAGGAACGCGTCCACCCGCTTCCGGACGGCGTCCCCGTCGCCCAGTGCGAAGAGTGCGTCGATCAGACGGTCGCTGCCGCCGCCGGCGAAGTCCGCCTCCTCGAAGCCGAGCCGCAGCAGGTTGTTGGTGTAGTTCGGCAGCGCCAGGTACAGGGCGAGGTAGTCGCGGGCCGTGGCACGGGCCCGGGCGAGGTCGGTGTCCAGGACGACCTTCAGTTCCGGTGCGAGCACCGCCCCGGCGCCCAGCCGCTCCCGTGCCTGCGCCGTGTGCTCCGGCGTGACGAGGTACGGCACGGCGCCCGCCGCCCGGTCCCGCGAGAGCTCCAGCATCTTCGGGCCGAGCGCGGCGAGCAGTCGCTGCGAGGCGGGCAGCGGCACGGGTGCGCTGTCCAGTCCGTCCAGGTACGTCTTCATCGCGGAGTACGGGCGGGCGTAGGCTTCCGCGCGCTTGCTGTGGCTCACGCCGAGCCCGAGGACGAACCGCTCCCGCTGCCCGGTGGGGAGTGCCGCGTACTGTGCGGCCACGTCGGCGGCCTCGTGGTTCCAGATGCTCAGGATGCTGGTGCCCACGGTCGCCCGCTCCGTGGCCTCCAGGATGTGTGCCGCCTGGTGGATGCCGGGGCTGCCGCCGATCCAGAGCGTGCCGTAGCCGAGCTCCTCCAATTCCTGTGCCGCCTCGCGGACTTCGCCGAGCTGCTCGGGCGCGTCCACGCGGAGCCCGCCGCTCCAGATGCCGATGGTTCCCAGTGCTGTGTCCAGTGCCATGATCACGAAAACTGGAGGCGTCATCCGCTTATTCCCGGGGGTCCGGGCCCGCCGGATTCTCAGAGGTTTCACAGAATGCCGAAAGGGGGCTCTCACCCGCCCCCGGCACCATCGGATGCCATGACGCCGCCCTCCGGCCCGCCCAGCGGGCGCACCCAGCTGCTGCACGACGACGGAAGTCCCGTACGCGTCCTGGTCGTCGACGACGAGGCCTCGCTGGCCGACCTCCTCCGGCTCGCCCTCCGCTACGAGGGGTGGGACGTGCACACCGCGCCCGACGGTGCCGAAGCGGTGCGCCGCGCGCGGGAGTTCCGCCCGGACGCGGTCGTCCTCGACGTCATGCTGCCCGACATGGACGGCCTGGCCGTGCTCGGCCGGCTGCGGCGCGAGCTGCCGGACGTGCCGGTGCTCTTCCTCACCGCCAAGGACTCCGTGGAGGACCGGATCGCCGGGCTCACGGCCGGCGGCGACGACTACGTCACCAAGCCCTTCAGCCTGGAGGAGGTCGTCGCCCGGCTGCGCGGCCTGCTGCGCCGGTCCCGCGCCGTGGCGCCGCGCAACGAGTCCGTGCTGCAGGTCGGCGACCTGGTCCTGGACGAGGACAGCCACGAGGTCTCGCGCGCCGGCACCGACATCCACCTGACCGCCACCGAGTTCGAGCTGCTGCGCTTCCTGATGCGCAACCCGCGCCGGGTGCTCAGCAAGCCGCAGATCCTGGACCGGGTGTGGTCCTACGACTTCGGCGGCCAGGCCAACGTCGTCGAGCTCTACATCTCGTACCTGCGCAGAAAGATCGACGCCGGGCGCGACCCCATGATCCACACCCGGCGCGGCGCCGGCTACCTCATCAAGCCGGCCGTCCCCGCGTGATCCGTCGCCCCCGCCCCCTGCGCAACCGTCCCCTGCGCACCCGGCTCGTCGTCTCCACGGTCGCCCTGGTCGCCGTCGTGTGCGCGGTGATCGGCACGGTCACCACCATCGTGCTGCGCAGCTACCTCTACGGGCAGCTCGACGCCCAGCTGCACGAGGTGGCCGTGCGGGCCGCGGGCCGCCGCCCGCCGGAGCCGCACGAGAGCAGCCCGCTGCGCTTCGTGCGGGGCGGCGGCCAGCCGCTGGGCACCGTCGGCGCGCTCGTCGGCGCCGACGGACGGGTGCAGCAGTCGGCCGTGAGCACCCCGCCGGACTCCTCCTCCTGGCCCGGCGACGACGCGCTCGAACCGCTCACCGACGCCCAGAGCGACGCCCTCGGCCGGTTCGCCCGCGACGGCCGGGCGCACAACGTCGACCTGCCCGGGCGCGGGCAGTACCGGGCCCGGTCCGTCGCCGCCCCCGACGGCACCGTCTTCCTCGTCGGCATCCCCACCACGGCCGCCCAGGACACCCTGGGCACGCTGGTCGTCGTCGAACTGTGCGTCTCCGGTGCCGCGCTCGCCGCGGCCGGGATCGCGGCCGCCGCCACCGTGCGCATCGCCCTGCGGCCGCTGCGCCGCGTCGCCGCGACCGCCACCCGCGTCGCCCAACTCCCGCTGCACAGCGGCGAGGTGGCCCTGCACGAGCGGGTGCCCGAGACCGAGGCCGATCCGCGCACCGAGGCCGGGCAGGTGGGCGCGGCCCTCAACCGTATGCTGGGGCACGTCGGTTCGGCGCTGACGGCGCGGCAGGAGAGCGAGACGCGGGTACGGCAGTTCGTCGCCGACGCCAGCCACGAGCTGCGCACGCCCCTCGCCTCCATCCGCGGGTACGCCGAACTGACCCGCAGGGGAGCCGAGGAGACCGGCCCCGAGACCCGGCACGCCCTCGGGCGCATCGAGTCGGAGGCCCGCCGGATGACCGATCTGGTGGAGGACCTCCTGCTCCTCGCCCGCCTCGACGCCGTCCCCCAGCTACCTCCCCCAGCTACCGCTGGGGGTGCCCCCAGAGGTGCCCCCAGCCCGCTCTCGTCCACTGACGTCGACCTCTCTCCGCTCGTGGTCGACGCCGTGAGCGATGCGCGGGCGGCCGGTCCCGACCACACCTGGCGGCTGGACCTGCCGGACGCGCCCGCCTGCGTGCGCGGCGACCCGGCCCGGCTGCAGCAGGTGCTCGTCAATCTGCTGGCCAACGCCCGGACGCACACGCCGCCCGGGACGACCGTCACCGCACGGGTGCGGGGCGCCGCCGGTGGCGCGTGCGCCGTGCTGGAGGTCGAGGACGACGGGCCGGGTATCCCGCCCGACCTGTTGCCGCATGTCTTCGAGCGGTTCGCTCGCGGTGACGCCTCGCGCTCGCGTGCGGGGGGCGGTACGGGGTTGGGGCTGGCCATTGTGCGGGCCGTGGTGGATGCGCACGGGGGTACCGTTTCGGCTCGTAGCGGGCCGAGGCGTGGCACCGTTTTCACGGTGCGGCTTCCTGCATAGGGCGGTTCTTCGGGTGCGGGTCCGTCGTGGCCGGTCGCGCAGTTCCCCGCGCCCCTGACGGGGCGCGCTCGCGTACGCCCCTTCACAGGCGGCCCACAGGGTGATCACACGGTCGCGACAGCGCCGGCCGAGAGGGTCGGCGCATGACCAACCCTCCCGACTGTCCAACGCTACCGGCCCGTTCACCGCTTGCCGTCCGGCAGACGGCGACAGTGCTCGACGTCGTCGTCCCGGTGTACAACGAGGAGGACGACCTCGAAGCCTGCGTCCGCCGTCTCCACGCGCACCTCACGGCCACCTTCCCGTACGGCTTCCGCATCACCGTCGCCGACAACGCCAGCACCGACGGCACGCCCGAGGTCGCGGCCAGGCTCGACGACGCGATCGAGGAGGTCAGTGCCGTACGGCTGGAACAGAAGGGCCGCGGGCGGGCGTTGCGTACCGTCTGGTCGCTCTCCGACGCGCCCGTCCTGGCCTACATGGACGTCGACCTGTCGACCGACCTCAACGCCCTGCTGCCGCTGGTCGCCCCGCTGATCTCCGGCCACTCCGACCTCGCCATCGGGACCCGGCTGGCCGGAGGGTCGCGCGTGGTGCGCGGCCCCAAGCGGGAGTTCATCTCCCGCGCCTACAACCTCGTGCTGCGCACCGGGCTCGCGGCGCGCTTCTCCGACGCGCAGTGCGGCTTCAAGGCGATCCGCAAGGACGCGGCCGCGGCGCTGCTGCCGCTGGTCGAGGACACGGGCTGGTTCTTCGACACCGAACTGCTCGTGCTGGCCGAGCGGGCGGGGATGCGCATCCACGAGGTGCCGGTGGACTGGGTCGACGACCCGGACAGCTCGGTGCACATCGTGCGCACCGCCACCGAGGACCTGCGCGGCGTCTGGCGGATCGGCCGCGCGCTGGCCACCGGGGCGCTGCCGCTGGAGCGGCTGCGCAGGCCGTTCGGCGACGACCCGCGCGACCGGGCCGTGCCGGGCGTACCGCGCGGCCTGGCCGGGCAGTTGGTCGGCTTCTGCACCGTCGGTGCCCTGAGCACGCTCGCCTACCTGGGCCTGTACACGCTGTTCCGCATGGGCATGGGCCCGCAGGCCGCCAACGCGCTGGCGCTGCTGCTCTCGGCCGTGGCCAACACCGCCGCCAACCGCCGGCTGACCTTCGGTGTGCGGGGCCGCGAGCGGGCGATGCGCCAACAGGCCCAGGGCCTGGTGGTGTTCGCCATCGGCCTGGCCCTCACCAGCGGCTCCCTGGCCGCCCTCGGTGCGGCGGGCGGCAGTGCCTCGCACGGCGCCGAGCTCTCCGTCCTGATCGTGGCCAACCTCGCGGCGACGGCGCTGCGGTTCCTGCTGCTGCGGGCCTGGGTGTTTCCACAGGCTGTGCATACGGCCGTGCCGGACGGGGAACGTCCGCACAACGAGACGTCCGGGAGCCCCCGTTGATCTTCCGACGCGTCAACCCCGCTCTGCTCGTGCTCCTCGCGGCCACCGCCGCGCTCTATCTGTGGGACCTCAGCGCCTCCGGATACGCCAACCAGTTCTACGCCGCCGCCGCGCAGGCGGGCGGCGCGAGCTGGAAGGCCTTCTTCTTCGGCTCCTCCGACGCCGCGAACTCCATCACCGTCGACAAGCCGCCCGCCGCGATGTGGCCCATGGGCCTGTCCGTCCGGCTCTTCGGGCTCAGTTCGTGGTCGATCCTGGTCCCCGAGGTGATCATCGGCGTCGCCGCGGTCGGCGTGCTGTACGCCGCCGTGCGGCGGCACTTCGGTACGGCCGCGGGGCTGCTGGCGGGCGGGGTGCTCGCGCTCACCCCGGTCGCCGCGCTGATGTTCCGCTTCGACAACCCCGACGCGCTGCTGTGCCTGCTCATGGTGTGCGCCGTCGCGTGCGTGCTGCGGGCGTTGGAGCACGCGAGCACCAAGTGGCTGATGCTGGCCGGGCTCTGCTTCGGCCTGGGCTTCCTGACCAAGACCCTGCAGGCCTGGCTGATCCTCCCGGCGCTGGCCCTGGTGTACCTGGTGTGCGCGCCGACGCGGCCGCTGCGCCGGGTGGTCCAGCTCCTCCTCGCCGGGCTGGTGCTGGTCGTGGCCGGCGGCTGGTGGGTCGCGGTCGTCGAGCTCATGCCGGCCGCGTCGCGCCCGTACGTCGGCGGCTCGCAGCACAACAGCTTCCTGGAGCTGACCTTCGGCTACAACGGCCTCGGCCGCATCAACGGCAACGAGACCGGCAGCGTCGGCGGCGGCCCCGGCGGGGGCGGGCACGGTGGCGGCGGCCACTGGGGACAGCCCGGCATCGGGCGGCTGTTCGCCCCGGACACGGGCGGCCAGATCGCCTGGCTGCTGCCGGCCGCCCTGGTGCTGCTGGTGACGGTGCTGTGGCTGCTGCGGCGCGCGGGGCGTACGGACGTCCGCCGGGCGGCGTTCCTCGTCTGGGGCGGTGCACTGCTGATGACCGCTGCGATCTTCAGCTTCATGTCGGGGATCTTCCACCAGTACTACACGGTGGCCCTGGCCCCGTACGTGGCCGCGCTCGTCGCCATGGGCGTCGCGGTGCTGTGGGAGCGCCGGGCGGTGTCGCTGCTCGCGCTGGTGACGACGGGGACCGCGGGGTGGGCGTACGTCCTGCTGGACCGCACTCCGCACTGGCTGCCATGGCTGAAGTGGGCCGTCCTGGCGGCCGGCGTGGCGGCGGGCGTCGCCCTGCTGCTGGTCCGCCGCGGCGAGGGCCGCGCGGTGCGCTGGGCCGCGGTGCTCGCGGCGGGCAGCGCGCTGGCGGGTCCGTTCGCGTACACGCTGAACACGGTGAACTCCGCGCACGGCGGCTCGATCGTGACGGCGGGCCCGGCGGTGCGGGGCGGCTTCGGCGGGTTCGGCGGCGGACACGGCGGCCGGGGCGGTCCGGGTGGTCTGGGGGGTCCGGGCGCCCATGCGGGCAAGGCCGGTCGGCCCGGCGGCTTCCCGCCCGGCGGCTTCACACCGGGCAAGGGCGGCGGGATGCCGAAGGGGCGCGGTGACATGCCGGGCGGCATGGCCGGGCTGCTCGGCGGTCAGCGGGTGAGCAAGGCGGCAGCGGACCTGGTGGGGAAGGACGCCGGGAAGTACACCTGGGCCGCGGCGGCCGTCGGCTCGCAGACCGCGGCGGGCTACCAACTCGCCACGCAGCAGCCCGTGATGCCGGTCGGCGGCTTCAACGGCAGCGACCCCTCGCCCACGCTCGCGCACTTCCAGCAACTGGTGAAGGACGGTCGGATCCACTGGTTCATCGCCTCCGGCGGCGACCGGGGCGGCAAGGGTGGCAAGGGAGGCATGGGCGACCGGGGCGGCCGCGGTACGGCCGCGGAGATCACGGCGTGGGTGGAGGCGCACTTCGCCAAGGTCACGGTGGGGGGTGCGACCTTCTACGACCTGACGCGAGCCGGAAAATAAATCGCTTGTACGGCGTAGAGCGATCCTTGTACGGTGTACGACGCAAGCCAGTCGTGCACCGTACAAGGGGGAACACGCATGACGACGACGACCGCCGGCTCACCCGGCACCGAGGCCGCAGTGCGGCCACCGCGCAACCCGGCCCGCTGGATGATCCTCGGCGTCATCTGCCTCGCACAGCTCACCGTGCTGCTGGACAACACCGTGCTCACGGTGGCGATCCCGTCCCTGACGGAGGAGATGGGCGCGGCCACCTCCGACATCCAGTGGATGATCAACGCCTACTCGCTGGTGCAGGCCGGACTGCTGCTCACCGCGGGCAACGCCGCCGACCGCTACGGGCGCAAGAAGATGCTCGCCACGGGCCTCGCCCTCTTCGGCATCGGCTCGCTGCTGGCGTCCCTCTCCACGACCACCGGGGAACTGATAGCCGCCCGCGCCGGCATGGGCATCGGCGGAGCGCTGCTGATGACCACCACCCTGGCCGTCGTCGTCCAGGTCTTCGACGACGAGGAGCGCCCGAAGGCCATCGGCCTGTGGGGCGCGGTGGGTTCGCTCGGCTTCGCCGCCGGGCCGCTCATCGGCGGCGCCCTGCTCGACCACTTCTGGTGGGGCTCGATCTTCCTGATCAACCTGCCGGTGGCCCTGATCGGCCTGGTCGCGGTGCTCAAGCTCGTCCCCGAGTCGAAGAACCCGACCGGCGACCGGCCCGACCTGCTCGGCGCGCTGCTCTCGACGATCGGCATGACCGGCGTCACCTTCGCCATCATCTCCGGCCCCGGGCACGGCTGGACGTCCGCGCGCGTCCTCGTGTCGGCCGCGGTCGGCGCCGTCGCGCTGGCGGGCTTCGCGCTCTGGGAGCGCCGCATCCCGTACCCGATGCTGGACATGCACTTCTTCCGCAACCGCCGGTTCGTCGGCGCGGTCGCGGGCGGCATCCTCGTCGCCTTCGGCATGGGCGGCTCGTTCTTCCTGCTCACCCAGCACCTGCAACTCGTCCTGGGCTACGGCCCGCTGGCGACGGGCCTGCGCATGACCCCGCTCGCCCTGGTCATCGTCGTCCTCAACCTGACGGGCGTGGGCGCCCGGCTGCTGCCGAAGGTGGGCACCCCGGTGGCCATCGCGGGCGGCATGGGCCTGCTGGCGGCCGGCCTCGCGGCCATCGCGACGCTCGGCGCGCACGGGTACGGGGGCATGCTGCTGGGCCTGGTCCTGATGGGCACCGGCATCGCCCTGTCCATGCCGGCCATGGCCAACGCGATCATGTCGGCGATCCCGCCGGAGAAGGCCGGCGTCGGCGCCGGCGTCAACGGCACGCTGCAGGAGTGCGGCAACGGCCTGGGCGTGGCGGTGCTGGGCGCGGTCCTCAACTCGCGTTTCGCCGCGCTGCTTCCCGCAGTTGCAGCGGGGGCGGGGTCGTTGCCGGCGGCGCTGGAGCGGGCGCATTCGCCTGCGCAGCGGGCGGAGATCGCGGACGCGTTCGCCACTGGCGTGCACACCAGCCAGCTCGTGGGCGCAGTCCGGTGAACTCGGCGGCGGGGGAGTCCTGGAGCCGGGCGGGGTCGGTGCCCAGCAGGACGCCGAGGGCGTCGTTGGCGGTGCGTACGA
>NZ_JBSFWU010000086.1:0-34510 GCF_053594995.1 Streptomyces sp. NPDC002536 | reverse complement strand
CCCTTCGGGGCGCTCACACCGGCGGCCAAGGGATCGCGGGCCACTGACCGCTCGGCTCGCGGTGCCGTCCCCGAAGGGGCGCGGGGAACTGCGCGATCGGCCACGACGCGCCCGCAGTCGAGGTGCTCGGGGCTGCGCCCCGGACCCCTGGGTAGTGCGTCGGCTGCAGGCCGTCGGGGGCTGGTCGCGCAGTTCCCCACGCCCCTTACGGGGCACGTGGTGACCGTGGACCGCGTTCAACTAGCGGCAGTGTTCAACTGCCGCAAGACGGCAAGTTCGGCCAACCACCGGATCCGGTTCGTATCCGGAAGCCGCGTCCGGTTACGCTCGGGGCATGCATGCCTGGCCCGCTTCCGAGGTGCCCGCCCTGCCTGGCAGTGGCCGCGACCTCAGGATCCACGACACCGCGACCGGCGGACGGGTGACCCTCGCCCCCGGTCCCGTCGCCCGTATCTACGTCTGCGGCATCACGCCGTACGACGCCACCCACATGGGGCACGCGGCGACCTACAACGCGTTCGACCTCGTGCAGCGCGTGTGGCTCGACACCAAGCGGCAGGTTCACTACGTCCAGAACGTCACCGACGTGGACGACCCGCTGCTGGAGCGGGCCGTGCGCGACGGCGAGGACTGGACGGCCCTCGCCGAGCGCGAGACGGCCCTCTTCCGCGAGGACATGACCGCCCTGCGGATGCTGCCCCCGCAGCACTACGTGGGCGCCGTGGAGTCGATACCGAAGATCGTTCCCCTGGTGGAGCGGCTGCGCGACGCCGGTGCCGCCTACGAGCTCGACGGCGACATCTACTTCTCCGTCGCCTCCGACCCGTCCTTCGGCGGCGTCTCCCACCTCGACGCCGAGGCGATGCGGCTGCTGTCCGCCGAGCGCGGCGGCGACCCGGAGCGTCCCGGCAAGAAGAACCCCGTCGACCCGATGCTGTGGATGGCCGCCCGCCCGGGCGAGCCCAGCTGGGACGGCGCCTCGCTCGGCCCGGGCCGGCCCGGCTGGCACATCGAGTGCGTCGCCATCGCCCTGGACCACCTGGGCATGGGCTTCGACGTGCAGGGCGGCGGCTCCGACCTGATCTTCCCGCACCACGAGATGGGCGCCTCGCACGCGCAGGCGCTCACCGGCGAGCACCCCTTCGCCAAGACCTATGTGCACGCGGGCATGGTCGCTCTCGACGGCGCGAAGATGTCCAAGTCCAAGGGCAACCTGGTCTTCGTCTCCAAGCTGCGCCGCGACGGCGTCGACCCGGCCGCCGTCCGGCTCACCCTGCTGGCCCACCACTACCGCGCCGACTGGGAGTGGACGGACTCGGTCCTCGACGAGGCCGTGGAGCGCCTGGACCGCTGGCGCGCCGCCGTCTCGCGCCCCGACGGCCCGTCCGCGGACGCGCTCGTCGAGGAGATCCGCGAGGCCCTCGCCGACGACCTGGACGCCCCGGCCGCCCTGGCCGCCGTCGACCGCTGGGCCGCGGCCCAGGCCGCGGACGGCGGGACGGACCCGGGTGCGCCCGGTCTGGTCTCACGGGCCGTGGACGCGCTGCTGGGCGTGGCGCTGTAGCCGTCTGAACTGCTTTCCGGGGCGCTCTCTGCTGTGCAGGGGGCGCCCCGGACGCATGTGCGGGAAAGTCCAGGAGCGTGTGACGCGAGTCCATGGTCGTCGGGGTGCCGGGCGCACTATGCACGCGAGCATGACAACACGCAGACTTCGCAGACGACTGAGGGCAGTGGTGGCAGGCACCCTGCTCGGCCTGGCGGCCGCGGCGGCCGGCCCGGCGGGCAGTGCGCACGCCGGCCCGCCGGACCCGCCGGAGCGCACGACGGTGGGCGACGTCACGGGCTTCGAGGCCGAAGGCTCGGCGGCCTACCGGCTGACGGCGGGCGGGGCGGCGGCCCGGGTCACCTTCGTCTCCCCGGAGACCTTCCGGGTCGAACTCGCGCCGGACGGCACCTTCACCGACCCCACGGGCAAGGACATCGTGCTGCCGCAGGGCACCCCGCCGCGCACCCGCTGGAAGGAGAAGGCCGACCGCTACGAGCTGAGTACGTCGGCGGTCACCCTGCGCGCGTACAAGGCACCACTGCGCTTCGCGCTGTACCGCGCGGACGGCACGCGCGTGTGGTCGGAGACCAAGGGCCTGACGTGGGACAAGGACAGCACCACCCAGACGCTCGCGCGCGGCGCGGACGAACAGTTCTACGGCGCCGGAATGCAGAACGGCCGGGGCAGCACCTCGCACCGCGACAAGACCGTCGAAGTCGGAGTCGACTACAACTGGGACGACGGCGGCCACCCCAACTCGGTGCCGTTCTACCTGTCGTCGGCGGGATACGGAGTCTTCCGCAACACGTACGCGCCGGGCACGTACCGTTTCGACGATCCGGTGACCGCCACGGAGAAGGAACACCGCTTCGACGCCTACTACTTCGCGGGCGGGACACCGAAGGACGTCATCGGGCAGTACACGAAACTGACCGGACGGCCCTTCCTGCCTCCGCTCTACGGCCTGGAGATCGGCGACTCGGACTGCTACCTGCACAACAAGAACCGCGGTGAACGGCACACGCTGGACGCCCTGAAGGTGGCCGACGGCTACAAGGCCGCCGACATGCCGCTCGGCTGGATGCTCGTCAACGACGGCTACGGGTGCGGCTACGAGAACCTGGGCGAGGCCGACAAGGGCCTGGGAGACCGCAAGGCGGCGATGGGCCTGTGGACCGAGGACGGTCTGACGAAACTGGCCGACCAGGTGAAGTCCGGCCAGCGGGTGGCCAAACTGGACGTGGCCTGGGTCGGCGACGGCTACAAGTTCGCGCTCGACGGCTGCAAGGACGCGTACAAGGGCATCGAGGACAACAGCGACGCCCGCGGCTTCACCTGGGCCCCGGAGAGCTGGTCGGGGGCACAGCGCTGCGGAGTCCAGTGGTCCGGCGACCAGAAGGGTTCGTGGGACTACATCCGCTGGCAGATCCCGACGTATGCCGGTGCGACGATGTCGGGCCTGGCGTACACGACGGGGGACGTGGACGGCATCTTCGCCGGCAGCCCGAAGACGTATGTCCGCGACCTGCAGTGGAAGACGTTCCTCCCGTCCGTGATGACGATGGACGGCTGGGCACCGAGCGACAAGCAGCCGTGGCGTTACGGCGATCCGTACACGTCCATCAACCGCAAGTACTTGAAGCTGAAGGAAGCGCTGCTGCCGTACATGTACACGTACGCGGCACAGGCGGCACGCACGGGCGTGGGTCCGGTGCGGCCGCTGGCCCTGGAGTACCCGCACGATGCGAAGGCGGCGTCGGACGCGGCGAAGTACGAGTTCCTGGCGGGGGAGTACTTCCTGGTGGCGCCGGTGTACGAGGACAAGGAGGTGCGAAACGGCATCTACTTGCCCCAGGGCACCTGGACCGACTACTGGACGGGCCGCACGTACGAGGGTCCGACGACGGTCGACGGCTACCGGGCCCCGCTGGACACGCTGCCGCTGTTCGTGAAGTCCGGTGCGAACGTGCCGATGTGGCCGGGTATCCGCTCGTACCGCGACCGCACGGCGTCGTCGCCGCTGGCGTGGGACGTGTACCCGTCGAAGGGGAAGTCCTCGTTCACGCTGTACGAGGACGACGGCGTGACGCGGGCGCACCGCGCGGGCGCGTACGCCCAGCAGACGCTGACGGCCCGCGGGCCGGGGGAGGCCGGTGACGGTGACACGACGCTCCATGTGACCGCCTCAAAGGGCGAGTTTCGGGGCAAGCAGACGGCACGCCCGTACGAGTTCACGGTGCACATGGGCGCGGGTCCGGACGCGGTGACGGTGGACGGGCACGTACTGCCGCGCCTGGAGTCGCCGGAGGCGTTTGCGGGTGCCGAGCAGGGCTGGTGGTACGACTCGGCGGACCGGGGCGGGGTGGCGCACGTCAAGACGGCTGCGCTGCCGACGGATCGGGGGTTCACGGTGGTGCTGGAGGACTGAGGGGATCGAGGGGAAGATCCCGGGGGCCCAGAGCGTTGTTCGTGATCTCTCGAACAACGGAGGTTGCCATGCCCCTCGTCAGGGTCGACGCCCGCTCCGACAAGCCGGCGGCCGTACTGCAGGCCATCGCGGACGGCGTACACCGTGCGCTCGTTGCCGCGATCGGGATCCCCGACGACGACCGGTTCCAGATCATCAGCACGCACGGCGACGGTGAACTGCTCTTCGACCAGCACTACATGGGCGTGGAGCGGCAGGACGTCGTCTTCGTCCAGATCACACTCGTGCGCGGGCGCACGGACGAGCGCAAGAAGGAGCTGTACCGGCAGATCGTCGCAAACCTCCGGGCGGATGCGGGTATCCGCCCGGAGGACGTGGTCATCACGCTCGTCGAGAACGAGCGCATTGACTGGTCGGTGGGGAATGGGGTGGCGCAGCTGGTGGACGGGGTTTGACAGAAGGTGCCTGTTCGGCCAGCGATTTCCGGCAGCGGAAACCCTCGTGAACGACTCCTGAAAGTGAGGGTTTCCGCTGCCGGAAGCACGTCTCGGCCCCAGTGTGGCTTGGGGTGAGGCAGGGCTGGTCCTGGTGCGTCAGCGGCATGGGACTGCCGCCGTTTCATCCGGCCCTGTCCGGGCGGCGCGGATCGCTTCGATGAAGTCGTCGGGTGAGGTGAGGGTGTTCCATCGTTGCCCGCAGCGGTCGGGGAGGACCCATACCACCCATGATGTAGGGGCCGATGTGGCGGTCGCGAGCCTTGAGATGGGTGATGGCGGCAGTGGCCAGTGTGAAGTCAAGCCGCACCAGGTCCCATTGGCGGCCGGTGAGCAACGGGGCTGTTCTGCCTGCTTCCCAGAGCCTGATGGCTCCGCGGGGGTCGGCGGCAGCTTGGGCGAGCCATGAGTTCAGGCCTTGGGGCACGGGGTTGCTCCGGTGTGTCGGTGGTCGCTCGATGGGTGCTCATCGAGCCTGGCGAGGCTTCAGTCGCCACGTGATGAGACTCCCCGAGAGCAGCGAACTGCGGGATGACCGGCGCGTGTTACCGAGTCGGTAATACGCTCGTTGGTACTGCGGCGCGACGCACATTCGTGTCCCGGACCGCTACGGAAGTTGGGCTCATGGACGCAGGCATTCCCGGCTTGCTCGCTGCAGAAGTCATCGACCGAGACGATGTTCGGCGCGCCTTGCGGGAGCATGACTTCGCTGCTGCTTTCGCCTTGATCAAGAAGTATGGGGCCTGTCCCAGAACCGAATTGCTGCGGCATGCACCCTGACGCCGGGCAAGGTCAGCACGATTATCAACGGGGCACAGAACGGCACCAGCTTCGACGTGATCTGCCGCATCGCAGACGGACTCCGTATCCCGGGAGGGCTCCTCGGCCTTGCGCCGCGCCCTTGGGAGGGCCGGCAGCAGGAGCGGCCGAGCACGTCGGTACAACCTGTCGACCGGCAACCTGCAGATGAAGTTCCGTGGAGGCCACCTGCGACCGTCGACCTGGCTGCACACCTGACGCGGAGCGATCTCGTGATGGACCGACGCGCGATCGCGCGAGCTCTCGCGGCGGCAGCAGCGACCGGTGCAGTGTTGCTCGACCCGCTCGAAGGTTGGCTCCAGCCTGTCGCGTCCTGTGACGGGCCGTCCCGGCGAGGGCGCCTCGGCATGCGGGAAGTCCAGGAGCTGGAACTGACTGCTGAGGCCTTCCGCCGCTGGGACCACCAGTACGGAGGAGGCCTTCGCTACAAGGCCGTACTGGGACAGCTCTCCGAGGTCGCGGGCTCCCTGGATGAGCGTCAGGCTCCTGCTGTTGAACGACGTCTGTACTCGGTAATGGCGCAGCTGGCCGGTACTGCCGCGACCATGGCGTGGGACTCCGGTCTGCAACGTCGTGCACAGGACTACTACCGACTTGCTTTACGAGCCGCCCATGCCGGCGGTGACACTCCGTTCGGCGCCAACGTACTGGCAGGCATGGCAAGGCAGATGCTGTACCAGGACCGGCCCCAGGACGCGCTTGAGCTCGTGCGCCTTGCACAGGACGGTGTACGGGGTGCTGCAGGACCACGGCTCCGTGCCATGCTCCACACCCGAGAGGCCTGGGCGCTTTCGGCCATGGGCAGGGTTGCTGCCTTTCGCAGGGCAACTGTCCAGGCCAGGGAGGTACTTGCCGAATCCGAAGGCGCGGATGAAGAGCCGTACTGGATTTCGTACTTCGAAGAGGCCGAACTCGCGGGCGTCACGGGCGGTCGCCTCCTCGACCTTGCGCGACAGGATGCGAGCGCGCATGCAGACGCCGCAGCTCGGGAGATCCGGGAGGCTCTCGACCGCAGAGGACAGGAAGCCGGGCGCAGCCACGCCCTGGATTGGGCCGGGCTTGCGGAATGCCACTTCCTCATGGGCGATGTGGCCGGGGCCGTAACGCAGACCCATCAGGCGATCGACGCAGCTCGCCTGACACAGTCCGGGCGTGTCCGCGCCCAGTTGGGGGTTCTCTATCCCTACACCGTCGGACACAGCGCATCGCGGCCTTTGCGCGAGGCGCGCGATAGGATCCGCGATCTGCTGTCCAGCTGACGAGGGAGTACGACATGACCACCATCGCCGTGACCGGGCACATGGACCTCACCGAGGCAACCACCGCGCTCGTGCGCTCTGAACTGCGCGAGATGCTGCGTGCGCACAGCGACGGGCAATTGGTCGGTCTCTCGTGCATCGCCCGCGGCTCGGACAGCCTCTTCGCCGAAGCGCTTCTCGAGGCCGGCGGCCGCCTGATCGTTGTCCTGCCTTCGCGTGACTACCGGCAGGTCAAGGTTAAGCCGGATCATGCGCCGCTCTTCGACCGTCTCGTGGAGGCTGCTGACGAGGTTCTCGTCATGCCGTACGAGACGGCCAACCGACAGGCGTACGAGGCCGCAAACCAGGTTCTGCTGGAGCGCGCGGACCGCATTGTGGCCGTCTGGAACGGCGAGCCCCCGTCGGGGAAGGGCGGCGGCACCGCAGACGTCGTCCTGCAGGCTCGGGGGGCCGGTCTTCCGGTCGACGTCGTCTGGCCTGAAGGAGCTGCTCGGCAAGGGTGAAGCCACATAAGAGGTTCTCACCGCATTCGCCCATGGCTGGTTACCTCCAGCAGTAAAGAGGTGCCTACGAGCGCAGCTTCGTGCTCAACCTGCCAAGTGTGTCTGGCTGTTCCTTGTGCTGCGACCGTAGCCACACGCTCATCGGCGCCTCTCTCCTGCAGCCCGTGCCTGATATGTGCAGTCCCGCAGCGTGCCGATCTGGCGCAGCAGTGGGCAGGCCTGTCAGCCGAGGCGAGCACATGGGTACGGGTACTCAACTCCGCATCAGGCCGGCTGTGGCGAGCGCCCCTGTTCTTGCCATGTTGGAAAGTACTTGCCATTCTGGAAAGTAGCGTAGGCGGAAGCGAGGGGGAGTCATGCATGAGTTCACCGATGCCAGGGTGACGTTGGCGCGGGCTGCCGGTCTGGAGACGGCGGCGCGGGGTCGGAGCGGCTGGTATGCGCGCTATCTGTGGGCGTTCGCTGCTTGGCAGTTGGTCCTTGTCCCGGTTTCCGTGCTGTGGCACGGCTTCGCCTCGTCCTTGGTCTACGGGCCGGCCAATGCGCTCCTTGTGGTGGGGCTGAGCCTGTATGCCGCACGGCAGCGCGCGGTGCGTCGTGGCTTCGGCGTCAAGCACGGGGTGGTGATGGGATCCTGGGCCGCCGTCTTCGTACTGGCGGTCACGCTCGGGAACACGGTGTTCGTGAACAGCCCGGCCTTCGCAGTGGCAGCCACGTCGGCGTGTGTGCTGCCGCCCGCGGCGGGAGCCTGGCTCGAGATGCGGCGGTCGTCGTGACGGCAGAGGGGATCCCCGCCGGTCCCCAGGGCCGCCATCCTCGGCATGCCCTCGTGCCTTTGCTCAACGCGCCCGTGCGCTTGTCGGTGGTGGCCGCTCTGGCCCCGGTGGACAAGGCCGAGTTCGGCTTTGTGCGCGACCTGGTCGAGGTCTCCGACTCGGTCCTCTCCAAGCAGGTGTCGGCGCTGGAAGAGGCGGGCTGGGTGGCCGTCCAGAAGGGCCGGGCCGGTCGGCGGCCGCGGACGTGGCTCTCCCTGACCGCCGAGGGACGAGCCGTCTATCAGCAGCATTTGGCAGCGTTGAGAGACATTGCCGCGGGATATTCGGGCTGAAGGCCGTGCTGCTATGGTGCGCCGATGTCGTTGATCAAACGGTTCCAAGTCACCTTCGACTGCGCAGAACCTGAGCGCGTCGCCCGTTTCTGGTGCGAGGTGTTGGGGTACGTCGTACCGCCGCCACCGGAGGGGTTCGCCACGTGGGACGAGTTCGATCGCTCGCTGCCACCCGAGCGGCAGGGTGCGGCGTTCTCCTGCAGTGATCCCTCGGGCGTTGGCCCGCGACTGTACTTCCAGCGCGTTCCCGAAGGCAAGGTCGTCAAGAATCGGGTGCATCTTGACGTGCGGGTCGGCACCGGACTCGTGGGTGAAGAGCGCCTCGCCGCACTCGAGGCCGAGTGCGCACGGCTGGTCGCGCTCGGCGCGGTACGCGTGCAACTGCTGCTTGCCGATGACGAAAACGAGTCGTGCATCGTGATGCAGGACATCGAGGGCAACGAGTTCTGCCTCGACTGAGCATCCTTCGGGGGCCGGGGGGCGCCGCCCCCGGCCCTTCAACGCCCTACCGCGCGTTGAAGTACTTCGCCTCCGGATGGTGAATCACGATCGCATCCGTCGACTGCTCCGGGTGCAACTGGAACTCCTCCGACAGCTGCACCCCGATCCGCTCCGGCCGCAGCAGGTCCGCAATCTTGGCGCGGTCCTCCAGATCCGGGCACGCCCCGTAACCCAGCGAGAAGCGGGCGCCCCGGTACTTCAGGGCGAACATGTCCTCCACGTCCGCCGGGTCCTCGCCCGCGAAGCCCAGTTCGGCCCGTACGCGCGCGTGCCAGTACTCGGCCAGTGCTTCCGCCAACTGGACGGAGAGGCCGTGGAGTTCGAGGTAGTCGCGGTAGGAGTCGGAGGCGAACAGTCTTGCCGTCTCCTCGCCGATCCGTGAGCCCATCGTCACGACCTGCAGCCCGACCACGTCCGTCTCGCCGGACTCCTCCGGGCGGAAGAAGTCCGCCAGGCACAGGCGGCGGCCGCGGCGCTGGCGCGGGAAGGTGAAGCGGGTGCGTTCGGTGCCGTCCTCGTGGAGGAGGATGAGGTCGTCGCCCTTGCTCACGCACGGGAAGTAGCCGTAGACGACGGCCGCTTCCAGCAGGTTCTCGGTCTGGAGTTTGTCCAGGAGGCCGCGCAGGCGGGGGCGGCCCTCGGTGTCCGCCAGTTCCTCGTAGGTCGGCCCGCCGGTGCGGGCCTGTTTCAGGCCCCACTGGCCCTTGAACAGTGCGCCCTCGTCCAGCCAGGAGGCGTAGTCCTTGAGCGGGATGCCCTTGACCACGCGCGTGCCCCAGAAGGGGGGTTCGGGCACGCGGTTGTCGGTGGCCACGTCGGAGCGGACCGAGCCCTCGGGCTCGTCCACCTCCAGGACCGCGGTCTCCCGCTTCGGCACCCGGCGCTGCTTGAGTTCCGGGAGTGTCGCTCCCGGAACGCCCCGCTTGACGGCGATGAGGGCGTCCATGAGGTGCAGGCCCTCGAACGCGTCGCGGGCGTAGCGGACTTCGCCTTCGTAGATCTCGTGGAGGTCCTGCTCGACGTACGCGCGCGTGAGCGCGGCGCCGCCCAGGATCACCGGGTAGGTGGCGGCCAGCTTGCGCTGGTTGAGCTCCTCCAGGTTCTCCTTCATGATCACGGTGGATTTCACCAGCAGCCCGGACATGCCGATGACGTCGGCCCGGTGCTCCTCCGCGGCCTCCAGGATCGCCGAGACCGGCTGCTTGATGCCCAGATTGACCACGTTGTAGCCGTTGTTGGAGAGGATGATGTCCACGAGGTTCTTGCCGATGTCGTGGACGTCGCCGCGGACGGTGGCCAGCACGATCGTGCCCTTGCCCTCCGCATCGCTCTTCTCCATGTGCGGTTCCAGGTAGGCCACGGCCGACTTCATGACCTCGGCGGACTGCAGCACGAACGGCAGCTGCATCTGGCCCGAGCCGAAGAGCTCGCCGACGACCTTCATGCCCGCCAGCAGCGTGTCGTTGACGATCTCCAGTGCCGGGCGCCCGTCCAGCGCCGCGTCCAGGTCGGCCTCCAGGCCGTTCTTCTCGCCGTCGATGATGCGCCGCTGCAGGCGCTCCTCCAGCGGGAGCGCGGCCAGCTCCTCCGCCTTGCCTGCCTTCATGGACTTGGTGTCCACGCCCTCGAAGAGCTCCAGGAACCGCTGCAGCGGGTCGTAGCCCTCGCGCCGCCGGTCGTGGATCAGGTCCAGAGCGACCTCACGCTGCTCGTCCTCCAGGCGGGCGATCGGCAGGATCTTGCTCGCGTGCACGATCGCGGAGTCCAGGCCCGCCTCGACGCACTCGTTGAGGAAGACCGAGTTGAGGACCATGCGGGCGGCCGGGTTGAGGCCGAAGGAGATGTTCGACAGGCCCAGCGTCGTCTGGACGTCCGGGTGGCGGCGCTTGAGCTCGCGGATGGCCTCGATGGTGGCGATGCCGTCCTTGCGGGACTCCTCCTGGCCGGTGGCGATGGTGAAGGTGAGGCAGTCGACGATGATGTCCGACTCCTGCACGCCCCAGTTGCCCGTCAGGTCCGCGATCAGCCGCTCCGCGACCGCCACCTTGTGCTCGGGCGTACGGGCCTGCCCGTCCTCGTCGATGGTCAGGGCGATCAGCGCCGCGCCGTGCTCGACCGCGAGGCGGGTGATGCGCGCGAAACGGGAGTCGGGGCCGTCGCCGTCCTCGTAGTTGACGGAGTTGATCACGGCGCGGCCGCCCAGCTTCTCCAGGCCCGCCCGGATGACGGCGGGCTCCGTGGAGTCCAGCACGATCGGCAGGGTGGAGGCGGTCGCGAAACGGCCGGCGATCTCGGCCATGTCGGCCACACCGTCGCGGCCGACGTAGTCCACGCACACATCCAGCAGGTGGGCGCCCTCGCGGATCTGCTCGCGGGCCATCTCCACACAGTCGTCCCAGCGGCCGTCCAGCATGGCCTCGCGGAACTTCTTCGAGCCGTTGGCGTTGGTGCGTTCACCGATCGCCAGGTACGAGGTGTCCTGGCGGAAGGGCACGCTCTGGTAGAGGGAGGAGGCGCCGGGCTCGGGGCGCGGGCTGCGCTCGGCGGGCTGCAGGCTGCGCACCCGCTCCACGACCTGGCGCAGGTGCTCCGGCGTCGTACCGCAGCAGCCGCCCACCAGCGACAGCCCGTACTCCTTCACGAACGTCTCGTGCGCGTCCGCCAGTTCGGCGGGGGAGAGCGGGTAGTGCGCGCCGTCCTTGCCCAGCACCGGCAGACCGGCGTTCGGCATCGCCGAGACACGGGTGCGGGCGTGCCGCGAGAGATAGCGCAGGTGCTCGCTCATCTCGGCCGGGCCGGTCGCGCAGTTGAGGCCGATCATGTCGATGCCCAGCGGCTCCAGCGCCGTGAGCGCCGCACCGATCTCCGAGCCGAGCAGCATCGTGCCCGTCGTCTCCACCGTCACCTGCACCAGCAGCGGCAGATCGGCGCCCGCCGCCGCCATGGCGCGCCGGGCACCGATGACCGAGGCCTTGGTCTGCAGCAGGTCCTGGGTGGTCTCCACCAGGATCGCGTCCGCGCCGCCGGCCACCAGGCCCTCGACGTTCTGCTGGTAGGCGTCGCGCAGCACGGTGAAAGGGGCGTGACCCAGCGTCGGCAGCTTGGTGCCCGGGCCCACCGAGCCCAGCACCCAGCGGGTGCGGCCGTCGGCGGCGGTGAATCCGTCCGCCACCTCACGGGCGATACGGGCACCGGCCTCGGACAGCTCGAAGACACGGTCCGGGATCTCGTACTCGCCCAGCGCCGCATGGTTGGCACCGAAGGTGTTGGTCTCCACGCAGTCCACACCCACCGCGAAGTAGGCCTCGTGCACCGAGCGCACGATGTCGGGGCGGGTGACGTTGAGGATCTCGTTGCAGCCTTCGAGCTGCTGGAAGTCCTCCAGCGACGGATCCTGCGCCTGGAGCATCGTGCCCATCGCACCGTCGGCCACCACCACTCGGGTGGCGAGGGCCTCACGCAACTGCTCGGCTCGGGGGACACGGACGGACGATGGCGTATGCGAGGCCATGGGGATGCTCCCGGGTGTGCGACGGCTGTCGGCTTTGCGCTCCTCCTGCAGAGGGCGCACGCCGCAAGCGTAGCTGCAGGGAAGGCGGGAAGCCGAGGGCATTCCATGCTGTGGACAGGGCACTACAGCCGCGCTATCCCGGCGCTATGCCGGAGCTTGACGTTCCGGTCGGCGTTCCGGGTCCACCCGGAGGAACCCGCTCCGCGATCATGATCACGTCGCTGTCCGCTACCTCTTGGTCGGCATCGGCCGATAGTGTTCAGCAATGCCGAACGGCATGCTGGTGGAGGAGGTTTCCCCGATGGCACGGACCATCCAGTCGCTCGAACGCGCAGCGGCGATGCTGCGGCTGCTCGCGGGCGGCGAGCGGCGGCTGGGCCTGTCCGACGTGGCCTCCGCGCTGGGGCTGGCCAAGGGTACGGCGCACGGCATCCTGCGCACCCTCCAGCAGGAGGGCTTCGTCGAGCAGGACCCCGCCTCCGGCCGCTATCAGCTGGGCGCCGAGCTGCTCCGGCTCGGCAACAGCTATCTGGACGTGCACGAGCTGCGGGCGCGCGCCCTGGTCTGGGCCGACGACCTGGCCCGCTCCAGCGGCGAGAGCGTCTATCTGGGCGTGCTCCACCAGCAGGGCGTGCTGATCATCCACCACGTCTTCCGTCCCGACGACAGCCGCCAGGTGCTGGAGGTCGGCGCGATGCAGCCGCTGCACAGCACCGCCCTGGGCAAGGTGCTGTGCGCCTACGACCCGGTGGCGCACGCCGAGCTGGCCGAGGCCGAGCGGGAGGCCTTCACCCCGCAGACCGTGACGGCCATGCCCGATCTGGAGGGCGTGCTGGACCTGACCCGGGCGCGCGGCTGGGCGGCGGACGTGGAGGAGACCTGGGCCGGGGTGGCCTCGGTGGCCGCGCCGATCCACGACCGGCGGCGGATGCCGGTCGGTGCCGTGGGGATCACGGGGGCCGTGGAGCGGGTATGCGAAGACGGTGAACTCAGGGCGCGGCTGGTCGCCGCGGTGCGTGACTGTGCGCGGGCCGTCTCCCGCGATCTGGGCGCCGGGCGCTTCTGAGGGGCGCCTCCGGCGGCCCCTCCCGGGGTGCTGTCGGAGGCTCCCGGCGGGGCTCTCGACGGGCCTTCCGAGACCCCCTCGTTACCGGTCGGTATCCGAACGTAGATTTACGGCCAGTTGGCCGAGAGTTTCCCGTCACACCTCCCTTGACGTGCCCTTAACCGTCCAGAAAACTGCCGTTCATCGGTCGGCATTGTCGAACACCTACCGACATATTCGCTATGGTGTGCAGTGCCACGGGACCGATCACCACCCTCTCGGAGGGTGCGGACCACCGGATGGACCCGGGGTTCGCCTTCCCCTGGACGAAGGACAAAGGAGTCGCGGGTGTCCAGCTCCGACATCTTCACCGGTGAGACCATCGGTACCGCGGTATTGATTCTGCTCGGCGGCGGCGTCTGCGCCGCCGTCACTCTGAAGCGTTCCAAGGCACAGAACGCGGGCTGGCTGGCCATCACCTTCGGGTGGGGCTTCGCCGTGCTGGCCGGTGCCTACATCGGCAGCAAGTCCGGTGCGCACCTGAACCCGGCCGTCACCATCGGCCTGGCCGTCGACGGCCAGGTCAAGTGGAGCGACGTGCCCCTCTACATCGGCTCCCAGATGCTGGGCGCGATGATCGGCGCCACGCTGGTGTGGCTCGCCTACCACGGGCAGTTCAAGGCGCACCTGACCGATGACGAGATCGTCGGCAGCCTCAACCCCCACGAGGGCATGGTCGACCAGACCGCCGAGCCGCAGGCCGGCCCGGTGCTGGGCATCTTCTCGACGGGCCCCGAGGTCCGCAACGTCGTGCAGAACCTGGTGACCGAGATCATCGCCACCACGGTGCTGGTGCTCTTCATCCTCACCATGGGCCTCACCAAGGGTCTGGCCACCAGTGGCACCGGCACGCTGATGGTCGCCCTCGTGGTCGTCGGCATCGGCCTCTCGCTCGGCGGTCCCACCGGATACGCGATCAACCCCGCCCGTGACCTCGGCCCCCGCATCGTGCACGCGCTGCTGCCGCTGCCGAACAAGGGCGGCTCCGACTGGAGCTACGCCTGGATCCCCGTCGTCGGCCCGATCGTCGGCGGCGCCCTCGCCGCAGGCATCCACCAGCTCGCGTTCTGACGCACCCGCCGAGACCTTCAGACTCCCAGGAGCAGACACCAATGAGCACCACCGACAGCCACGACACCCACGCCATCGGCCCGTTCATCGCGGCGATCGACCAGGGCACCACCTCCTCCCGCTGCATCGTCTTCGACCGCGACGGCCGCATCGTCTCCGTCGACCAGAAGGAGCACGAGCAGATCTTCCCGAAGCCGGGCTGGGTCGAGCACGACGCCACGGAGATCTGGCGCAACGTCCAGGAGGTCGTCGCCGGCGCCGTCGAGAAGGCGGGCATCACCGCCGCCGACGTCAAGGCCATCGGCATCACCAACCAGCGTGAGACCACGCTGATGTGGGACAAGAACACCGGTGAGCCCGTCCACAACGCCATCGTCTGGCAGGACACCCGCACCGACGGCCTGTGCAAGGAGCTCGGCCGCAACGTCGGCCAGGACCGCTTCCGCCGCGAGACCGGCCTCCCGCTGGCCTCCTACTTCTCCGGCCCCAAGGTCCGCTGGCTGCTGGACAACGTCGAGGGCCTGCGCGAGCGCGCGGAGCGCGGCGACATCCTCTTCGGCACCATGGACTCCTGGGTCATCTGGAACCTCACCGGTGGTGTCGACGGCGGTGTGCACGTCACCGACGTCACCAACGCCTCGCGCACCATGCTGATGAACCTGCGCTCCCTGGCCTGGGACGAGCGCATCCTGTCCTCCATGGAGATCCCGGCGGCCGTGCTGCCGGAGATCCGCTCCTCCGCCGAGGTCTACGGCACGGCCAAGGGCGGCGCCCTGGCCGGCGTCCCCGTCGCCTCCGCGCTCGGCGACCAGCAGGCCGCCCTTTTCGGCCAGACCTGCTTCGACCAGGGCGAGGCCAAGTCCACCTACGGCACCGGCACGTTCATGCTGATGAACACCGGCGACGAGCCCGTCCAGTCCTACAACGGCCTGCTGACGACGGTCGGTTACCGCATCGGCGACCAGAAGCCCGTCTACGCCCTCGAGGGCTCCATCGCCGTCACCGGCTCCCTCGTGCAGTGGATGCGCGACCAGATGGGCCTGATCAAGAGCGCCGCCGAGATCGAGACGCTCGCCAGCTCCGTCGAGGACAACGGCGGCGCCTACTTCGTGCCGGCCTTCTCCGGCCTGTTCGCCCCCTACTGGCGCTCCGACGCGCGCGGTGTCATCGCGGGCCTGACCCGCTACGTCACCAAGGCGCACATCGCCCGCGCCGTGCTCGAGGCCACCGCCTGGCAGACCCGCGAGATCACCGACGCCATGACCAAGGACTCCGGCGTCGAGCTGACCGCGCTCAAGGTCGACGGCGGCATGACCTCCAACAACTTGCTGATGCAGACCCTCTCGGACTTCCTGGACGCCCCCGTGGTGCGCCCGATGGTCGCCGAGACCACCTGCCTCGGCGCTGCCTACGCCGCCGGCCTGGCCGTCGGCTTCTGGCCGGACACCGACGCGCTGCGTGCCAACTGGCGCCGCGCCGCCGAGTGGACCCCCCGCATGGACGCGGACACGCGTGACCGCGAGTACAAGTCCTGGCTCAAGGCCGTCGAGCGGACCATGGGCTGGATCGAGGACGAGGAGTAATCATGACAACCCCGCAGAGCGTTCCGACCCTGGGAACGCACCCGGCCGCCGGTGCCAACCCGGGCCGCGCAGAGACCCGGGACCGGCTGTCGAAGGCGACGTACGACCTCCTGGTGATCGGTGGCGGCATCCTGGGCACCTCGGTGGCCTGGCACGCAGCGCAGGCCGGACTGCGGGTCGCCATGGTGGACGCCGGCGACTTCGCCGGCGCCACCTCCTCCGCCTCCTCCAAGCTCGTCCACGGCGGTCTGCGCTACCTGCAGACCGGTGCCGTCAAGCTGGTCGCGGAGAACCACCACGAGCGCCGGGTGCTGGCCAAGGACGTGGCCCCGCACCTGGTCAACCCGCTCACCTTCTACCTGCCGGTCTACAAGGGCGGCCCGGTCGGCGCCGCCAAGCTGGGCGCCGGCGTCTTCGCCTACTCCGCGCTGTCCGCCTTCGGCGACGGCGTCGGCAAGGTGATCACCCCCGCCCGTGCCAAGGCCGACAACCCCGGTCTGCGCACGGACAACCTCAAGGCCGTGGCGGTCTACTACGACCACCAGATGAACGACTCCCGCGTGGCGGTCATGACCGTCCGCGCCGCCGTCGAGTCCGGCGCGGTCGTCCTCAACCACGCCGAGGTCACCGGCCTGCGCTTCACCCACGGCAAGGTCTCCGGCGCCGAGCTCAAGGACCGCACGGACGGCACCGAGTTCGGCATCGACGCCCGCGTGGTGCTCAACGCCACCGGCCCGTGGGTCGACCACCTGCGCACGATGGAGGACAAGGGCGCGGCCCCCTCCATCCGCCTCTCCAAGGGCGCGCACATCGTGATGAAGCGCAAGTCGCCGTGGAAGGCCGCCATGGCCACCCCGATCGACAAGTACCGCATCACCTTCGCCCTGCCCTGGGAGGACCAGCTCCTGCTGGGCACCACCGACACCCAGTACGAGGGCGACCCGGCGGACGTCAGCGCCACCGAGGCCGACATCCAGCAGATCCTGGACGAGGCCGCGTTCTCCATCCAGGACGCCGACCTCGACCGCTCCCTGATGACCTACGCCTTCGCCGGCCTGCGCGTGCTGCCCGGCGGCCCGGGCGACGTCGCCCAGGCCAAGCGCGAGACGGTCGTCAGCGAGGGCAAGGGCGGCATGCTGTCCGTCGCCGGCGGCAAGTGGACCACCTACCGCCACATCGGCCGCACGGTGATGGCCAAGCTGGCCAAGGTGCCCGGCAGCCCGCTGACCGAGGACATGGAGCCCGTCTCCAGCCTGGTCCGCCGCACCCCGCTGCCCGGTGTCGCCAACCCCAACGCCGTCGCCCACCGCCTGCTGGTCGACCGCGAGCCCGGCAGCCGCATGGACCCGCTGACGGCCCGTCACCTGGCCACGCACTACGGCTCGTTGTCCTTCGACATCGCCCGCATGGTCAACGAGAACCCCGAGCTCGGCGAGCGGATCCACCCCGACGGTCCGGAGATCTGGGCCCAGGTCGTCTACGCCCGCGACCACGAGTGGGCCGAGACGGTCGACGACGTGCTGCGCCGCCGCACCACGCTGACGATCCGCGGCCTGGACACGGAGGACGTCCGCGCGCGCGTGAAGGACGTGCTGCACGACAAGGGCTGATCCTCCAGGCTCGAAACCGAGGGGCGGGACACTGCGGTGTCCCGCCCCTCGGGCGCCCTGTAGGGGCGCGGGGAACTGCGCGATCAGCCACGACGTGCCCGCAGTCGAGGTTCTCGGGGCTGCGCCCCGGACCCCTGGGGTGGTGCGTCGGCTGCGGGCCGGTGGGGGCTGGTCGCGCAGTTCCCCGCGCCCCTTTGGGGCGCAGTTCCGTGTCCGGCCCAACACCCATCTCGTTGGCGGGACATGACCACCCAGGACCCCACCCCCCGCCGCGTGCCCCGCGCCGCTCTCCTCGGCGCCGTCGTCGCGCTCCTCCTCACCGGTACCGCCACCACCGCCGCCGCCGGGCCCGACACCCTGCACGGCTCCGGCTACGTGGCCCTCGGCGACTCCTACTCCTCCGGTCTCGGCGCCGGCTCCTACGACTTCGGCAGCGGGGAGTGCAAGCGCAGCGCCCGGGCCTACCCGGCCCTCTGGGCCAAGGCCCACTCCCCCAAGTCCTTCTCCTTCACCGCCTGCTCCGGTGCCACCACCGAGGACGTCCGGAAGAACCAACTCGGGCCGCTCTCCCGGCAGACCGGGCTCGTCACCCTCACGGCCGGGGCCAACGACGCCGGGTTCGCCAAGGTGATGCAGGAATGCGCCGTCAGCCCCGACGACGGCGCGTGCGTCGAGCGCGTGAACGAGTCCCGCGCATTCATCGCGGACGTCCTGCCCGACAAGCTCGGCAAGCTCTACGACGAGATCGGCCGGCGGGCCCCCGCCGCCCGCGTCGTCGTGCTCGGCTACCCGCGCCTCTACAAGCTCGACGGCGGCTGCCGCATCGGCCTCAGCGAGCGCAAGCGGACGGCGATCGACCGGGCCGAGGACGAGCTCAACGCCGCGACCGTCCAGGCCGCCGCCCGTCACCGGTTCGCCTTCGTGGACGCCAACTCCACCTTCGGCGGGCACGAGATCTGCTCCGCCGACCCCCACCCCTGGCTGCACAGCCTCACGTTCCCCGTCGACGAGTCCTACCATCCCACCTCCGACGGCCAGTCACGCGGCTACCTTCCGCTGCTCCCCTCCGGCGGCTGACGCGGCGGCCGGCGGGCCGTCGTGGTGGATCGGCGCCCGCGTCCCGGTGAGCGGCACCCCCGATCCGCCCCTGCGCACCGCGACGATCTCCGCCGCGATCGACAGGGCGGTCTCCTCGGGCGTCCGGGCCCCGAGGTCCAGGCCGATCGGGGAGTGCAGCCGGGACAGCCCGGCCTCGTCCACGCCCGCCTCGCGCAGCCGGGACAGCCGGTCCCGGTGCGTGCGGCGCGAGCCCATGGCCCCGACGTAGGCGACGGGCAGCCGCAACGCCCGTTCCAGCAGCGGCACGTCGAACTTCGCGTCGTGGGTGAGGACGCACAGGACCGTACGGGCGTCCAGGCGCCCGTGCGCGGCCTGCGCGTCGAGGTAGCGGTGGGGCCAGTCCACGACCACCTCGTCCGCCTCCGGGAAGCGGCGGGCGGTGGCGAAGACCGGGCGGGCGTCGCAGACCGTGACGTGGTAGCCGAGGAACTTCCCGGCCCTGACCAGTGCCGCCGCGAAGTCGATCGCGCCGAAGACGAGCATGCGCGGCGGCGGCCCGCTCGGCTCCACCAGGACGGTGACGAGCGCGTCGCAGCCGAGGTCCAGCAGCGCGGTGCGGCCGCCCGCGTCCAGGAGGGCGGCGGCCTCCGCCGCGGCCGCGCGGTCGCGTTCCGGTCCGCCGCCCAGCGTGCCCTCCGCGGCTCCGCCGGCCCGCACGAGCAACGCGCCGCCGTGCGGCGCCCGGACGAGCGCCGCACGCTCCTTCCGGGCGGCCGCCGCCAGCGCCGCGGCGCACACCGCGCGCCACGGCGCGTCGCGCCGCACCGGGGTCACCAGGACGTCGATCACGCCCCCGCACGTCAGGCCGACCGCGAACGCGTCCTCGTCGGAGTAGCCGAACCGTTCCGTCAGCTGCTCCCCGCTCTCCAGCGCCTCCCGGCACAGCTCGTACACCGCTCCCTCGACGCACCCGCCCGACACCGAGCCGACGGCCGTGCCGTCCGCGTCGACGGCGAGCGCCGCGCCGGGCTGCCGGGGTGCGCTGCCCTGCACCGCGGTCACCGTGGCCACCGCGAAGTCGCGGCCCTCCGCGCACCAGCGGTTCAACTCGTCCGCCAGATCCAGCACCGTGCCCCCCTCACGTGGCTCCGAGCCACAGTTCGATCGGATGCAGGGCGAAGTAGCCCGTGAAGACCGCGCTGAGCGCCCACATGAAGGCGCCGGGTTCGCGCCACTTGCCCTCGGCGGCCTTGATGACGGTGAAGGCGATGACGCCCGCGCCGACGCCGACGGTGATGGAGTAGGTGAAGGGCATGAGCACGACGGTCAGGAAGACCGGGATCACGACGGCCCGGTCCGTCCAGTCGATGTGCCGGGCACTGCCCATCATCATCGCGCCGATGACCACCAGCGCCGCGGCGGCCACCTCGCCGGGCACGATGCGCGTCAGCGGGGTGAAGAACAGGCAGGCGGCGAAGAGGAGTCCGGTCACCACCGAGGACAGTCCGGTGCGTGCGCCCTCTCCCACGCCCGTCGCCGACTCCACGTAGACGGTCTGGCCCGACGCGCCGGCCAGTCCGCCGATCGCCCCGCCCGCGCCGTCCACCAGCAGCGCCCTGCTCAGACCCGGCATCCGGCCCTGCTCGTCGGCCAGTTGCGCCTCCGACCCGACGCCGATGATCGTGGCCATCGCGTCGAAGAACCCCGCGAGGACGAGTGTGAAGACGATCATGCCGACGGTGAGGGCGCCGACCGAGCCCCAGCCCCCGAACTCCACGTGCCCGAAGAGGGAGAAGTCCGGCATGGACACCGCGCCGCCCTGCAGCCGGGGAGGCCCGTTCTGCCAGGCACCCGGCCCGGACACGCCGGTCGCGTCGACGACGACGGCGAGCACGGTGCCGGCGACGATGCCGATGAGGATCGCGCCGGGGATGTTGCGGGCCTGGAGCATGAAGACGAGCAGCAGCGTGATGCAGAAGACCAGGACGGGCCAGCCGGCGAGTTCACCGGCCGGCCCGAGCGTGACGGGCCCTCCGCCGCCCTTGGCCTCGTGCACGAAGCCGCCCTTCACCAGGCCGATGAGGGCGATGAACATGCCGATGCCCATGGTGATGGCGTGCTTGAGGGCCGTCGGGATCGCGTCCATGACGCGCTCGCGCAGCCCGGTGAGGACGAGGAGGACGATCACGGAGCCGTAGACCACGCACATGCCCATCGCCTGCGGCCAGGTCATATGGGGCACGACCTGACTGGAGAGCACGCCGGAGACCCCGAGTCCGGCCGCCAGGGCGAGCGGCACCTTGCCGACGAACCCCATGAGCAGCGTGGAGACCGCCGCGGCGAAGGCGGTCGCGGTGATCAACGGGGCGTGGCCGAGCGTGTGGTGACGGACGTCGGGGCCGGAGAGGATCAGGGGGTTGAGCAGGAGGATGTAGCTCATCGCCATGAAGGTGGTGATGCCGCCGCGGACTTCGCGCGCGAGGGTGGAGCGACGTTCGGTCAAATGGAAATACCGGTCATGCCAGGGCAGTTGTACGACCGGAGCCTCCGGTCGTACGGGTGCTTGGGTCATGGGTACCTGCTCCAGGTGGGGGTGCGCCCCGTAAGGGGCGCGGGGAACTGCGCGATCAACCAAGAACTACCCGCCGGCCGACGAACAACCTCAGGTCCCCGTAAGATGCTCAGGCCTCACAGGCACCCGCCGCAAGGCGAGCCCCGTGGCCTGCCTGATGGCCGCCACAACGGCCGGCGTCGACGAAAGAGTCGGCGCCTCCCCCACCCCCCGCAACCCGTAAGGGGCGTGGTCGTCGGCGAGTTCGAGGATGTCGACGGGAATGGCGGGGGTGTCGAGGATGGTCGGGATCAGATAGTCGGTGAAGGAGGGATTCCGCACCTTCGCGGTCGCCGGGTCGACCACGATCTCCTCCATGACGGCGAGCCCCAGGCCCTGGGTGGAGCCGCCCTGGATCTGGCCGGTGACGGACAGCGGGTTGAGCGCCTTGCCGACGTCCTGGGCACAGGCCAGTTCCACGACCTTCACCAGCCCGAGCTCGGTGTCGACCTCGACGACGGCCCGGTGCGCGGCGAACGAGTACTGGACGTGCCCCTTGCCCTGGCCCGTGCGCAGGTCGAACGGTTCGGTGGGCCGGTGGCGCCACTCCAGCTCGCGTTCCACGCAGGTGTCCTCGAGGACGTCGGCGAGATCGGCGAGGACCTCGCCGTCCTCGGTGACGACTTTGCCGTCCTCCAGCAGGAGTTCGGCCGTCGCCCACGCCGGGTGGTACGAGCCGAAGCGGGCCCGTCCCAGTTCCAGCACGTCCTCGCGCACGGCCTCGCAGGCGTGCTTGACCGCGCCGCCGGTGACGTACGTCTGCCGGGAGGCGGAGGTGGAGCCGGCCGAACCGACCCTGGTGTCGGCCGGGTTGATGGTGACGCGGGCCACGCCGAGCTCGGTGCGGGCGATCTGGGCGTGCACGGTGACGCCGCCCTGTCCGACCTCGGCCATCGCGGTGTGCACGGTCGCGACGGGCTCGCCGCCCACGACCTCCAGGCGGACGCGCGCGGTGGAGTAGTCGTCGAAGCCCTCGGAGAAGCCGACGTTCTTGATCCCGACCGCGTAGCCGACGCCCCGCACGACGCCCTCGCCGTGCGTGGTGTTCGACAGGCCGCCGGGCAGGGCACGCAGGTCCGGGGCGCCGCCCGCCGTCTCCCACTGGCGCTCGGGCGGCAGTGGCATCGCCTTGACGCGGCGCAGGAGTTCGGCGACGGGCGCCGGGGAGTCGACGACCTGCCCCGTCGGCATCACCGCGCCCTGCGCCATGGCGTTGCGCTGCCGGAACGCGACCGGGTCCATGCCGAGTTCGGCCGCGACCCGGTCCATCTGCGCCTCGTAGGCGAAGCAGGCCTGCACGGCGCCGAAGCCGCGCATGGCCCCGCAGGGCGGGTTGTTGGTGTAGAGGGCGAGGGCCTCGACGTCGACGTTGTCGACGACGTACGGGCCGACGGACAGCGAGGCCGCGTTGCCGACGACGGCCGGGGAGGAGGAGGCGTAGGCGCCGCCGTCGAGGACGATGCGGCAGGCGACGTAGAGCAACGTGCCGTCGCGAGTGGCCCCGTGCTCGTAGGCGAGCTTGGCGGGGTGGCGGTGGACGTGGCCGAAGAAGGACTCGAAGCGGTTGTAGACGATCTTGACGGGTTTGCCGGTGCGCAGCGCCAGCAGGCAGGCGTGGGCCTGCATGGACAGGTCCTCGCGGCCGCCGAAGGCGCCGCCGACGCCGGAGAGGGTCATGCGCACCTTGTCCTCGGGCAGGCCGAGGACGGGGGCGACCTGGCGCAGGTCGGCGTGCAGCCACTGGGTGGAGACGTAGAGGTCGACGCCGCCGTCCTCGGCGGGCACGGCGAGTCCCGACTCGGGGCCCAGGAATGCCTGGTCCTGCATGCCCATTTCGTACTCGCCGTGCACGACGACGTCGGCGCGTTCGCGGGCCGCGGCCACGTCGCCGCGGACGACGGGCTGGCGGTGGACGATGTTGGGGTGCGGGACGTGGCGGGAGTGGTCGTCGTCGCGGGCGGGGTGCAGGAGCGGGGCGCCGGGGGCGGTGGCGGTCTTCTCGTCGGTGACGACGGGGAGTTGCCCGTACTCCACCTTGATCTTCGCCGCCGCGCGGCGGGCGGTCTCGGGGTGGTCGGCGGCGACGAGGGCCACGCCCTCGCCGTGGTAGCGCACGACGCCGTCGGCGAGGACGGGCGTGTCCTTGATCTCCAGCCCGTAGCGGGTCTCGGCCGGGAGGTCGTCGTGGGTCATGACGGCGTGCACGCCGGCGGTGCGCAGCGCCTCGGAGACGTCGACGGACAGGATCCGGGCGTGGGCGTGGGGGCTGCGGAGGGTGAAGCCCCACAGCATGTCCTCGTGCCACAGGTCGGAGGCGTAGGCGAACTCGCCGCTGACCTTGAGGGTGCCGTCGGGGCGGAGCGTGGACTCGCCGATGCCGCCCCTGGCGCGGATTCCCTGGGTGAGGTCGCGCACGGCTCAGACCTCCTGTCCGGCCCGGTCGCGGGCCGCCGCCAGGCGCACCGCGTCGAGGATCTTCTCGTAGCCGGTACATCGGCACAGGTTGCCGGAGAGCGCCTCGCGGATGTCCGCGTCGGAGGGCTGCGGGGTGTGGGCGAGCAGGTCGTCGGCGGCGACGAGGAGGCCGGGGGTGCAGAATCCGCACTGGACGGCGCCGGCGTCGATGAACGCCTGCTGGACGGGCGCGAGTCCGCTGCCGTCCCCTGCCGCCAGCCCTTCGACGGTGACGACCTCGCGGCCCTCCGCCTGTCCGGCGGCCACCAGGCAGGCGCACACGGGCACGCCGTCGAGCCGGACCGTGCAGGAGCCGCATTCGCCCTGCTCGCAGGCGTTCTTGGAGCCCGGCAGACCCAGGCGTTCGCGCAGGACGTACAGGAGACTCTCGCCCTCCCACACGTCGTCGGCCTGCTGCGGCCGGCCGTTGACCGTGAACTTCACGCGCACTGCTGCTCTCCGTCCCCGTCGGTGCGGTACTCCTGCCAGGCCCAGTCGAGCGTGCGCCGGGCCATGACGCCGACGGCCCGGCGCCGGTAGGCGGCGCTGCCGCGGACGTCATCGATCGGACTGCAGGCGCCGGACGCCAGCTCGGCGAACTGCCGCGCGGCGGAAGGGGGTACGGGCCGTCCGGTCTCCCAGCATCGGCCCTCCTCCAGTGCTGCGGCGAGGAACTCCTCGGCCGCCTTCGCCCGTACGGGCGTGGGGGCCGCCGAGCCGATGCCGGTGCGCACGGTGCGGGTGCGCGGGTGCAGGGCGAGGCCGAAGGCGCAGACCGCGATGACCATCGCGTTGCGGGTGCCGACCTTGGAGAACTGCTGCGGCCCGTCGGCCCGTTCGACGTGCACGGCCCGGATCAGCTCGTCCGGGGCGAGGGCGTTGCGCTTGACGCCCGTGTAGAACGCGTCGACCGGGATCATCCGGGTGCCGCGGACGGACTCCGCCTCGATCACGGCGCCGGCCGCCAGCAGGGCGGGGTGCGCGTCGCCGGCCGGGGAGGCGGCGCCGAGGTTGCCGCCGACGGTGCCGCGGTTGCGGATCTGCGGGGAGCCGACGGTGCGGGCGGCGAGGGCGAGGCCGGGGAGCTCGGTGCTCAGCCGCCCGATGATCCGGGCGTACGGGACGGCCGCGCCGAGCCGTACGCTGTCCTCGCCGGTCTCCCACTCGCGGAGCTCGTCGATGCGGGTGAGGTCGAGCAGCTGCTGCGGGCGGCGGTGGTCGAAGTTGATCTCGACCATCACATCCGTGCCGCCCGCTATGGGCACGGCCGTGGGGTGCTCCGCCTTGGCGGCGAGCGCCTCCTCCCAGCCGGTGGGGCGCAGGAAGTCCATGGACGTCTCTTCTCACTGCGGCGGTGGGGTGCGCCCAGTACAGCGAGGTCGGAACGGGCCCGGGCAGTCACCGAAACCATGAAGCGGTTGGCTGGCCAGGCCCATGGTCTTGTAGATTCGAACGAAAGACGGGGTTCGGAAACCTCACAGCATTCCACCGGTTACACGACCGGCTACAAGAAGAACGGCGGCGACGAGGATGCGGCTGCGCGCACTGCTGGAGACCGATGCGCTGGGCCTTCGGCTGCTCGGCGGTGAGGACGAGCTGGACCGTACGGTCCGCGGGGTGATGACCACCGACCTGCGCGACCCCAGCCGGTACCTCTCCGGCGGCGAGCTGGTGCTCACGGGACTGGCGTGGCGGCGGGAGCCGGCCGACTCGGAGCGGTTCGTCCGCATCCTGACGGCGGCCGGGGTGGCCGGGCTGGCGGCGGGCGAGGCGGAGATCGCCTCGACGCCGGACGACCTGATCGAGGCCTGCGCCCGGCACCGGCTGCCGCTGTTCTCCGTCGACGAGACGGTCTCCTTCGCCTCCATCACCGAGCACGTGGTGCGGCAGGTCTCCGGCGAGCGCGCGGGCGACCTGGCCGCTGTCGTGGACCGGCACCGGCGGCTGATGACCTCCGGCCCGGCGGGCGGCGGCCCCGAGGTCGTCCTGGACCTGCTCGAGTCCGACCTGGACCTGCCGGCCTGGGTGCTCTCCCCCACCGGCCGCCGTATCGCGGGCGCCGCCCTGGCCGCGCCGGTCGGCGCGGTGCTGGCGGGCGAGCACCTGGCCGCGGCCCGCACCGGCCGCCGCGAACCGCACCGGGTGACGGCCGGCGGCCACACGTACTCGGTCTTCCCCATCCGCAGCGGCGGCCGCATGACGGCCGGCCGGGACGTGCGCGAGACGGTCCTGTCGGACTGGCTGCTGGCCGTCGAGGCCGACGCCGCGGACTGGCCCGCCGAGCGGCTCGACCTGCTGCACGGCGTCACCCAGCTGATCGCCGTCGAGCGCGACCGGCGCGACGCCGCGCGCACCGTGCGGCGCCGGCTCGCCCAGGAGGTCCTGGAGCTGGTCCAGACGGGCGCCGCGCCCGCCGAGATCGCGGCCCGCCTGCGGGTGGCCGCGCCCGTGCTGCTGCCCGGCCTGGGCACGGCACCGCACTGGCAGATCGTGGTCGCCCGCGTCGAGTGGGCGGACGGCGACATCGAGGCCGGTCCGGTCGCGCAGGCGCTGCTGGAGGAGGTCCTGGTCGACCCGGACTCGACCGGCCCCGAGCCGTCGGACCGCATCGCGGTCGCGCACACGGGCGACGAGGCGGTGGCCCTGGTGCCGCTCCCCGCCGTCGTCACCGGTACGGACGAACCGACGGCCACGGGTCTGCACGCGGACGCCCTGCTCGCGGCCGTCCGCACCCCCCTGGCCGCCGGCCTCGCCGACGACGGCCGTCTGACCTTCGGCGTCAGCGCCCCCGTCCACTCCGCGGAGGGCCTGCGCGGCGCCCTGGAGGAGGCCCGTCACGCCCGGCGCGTGGCCGCGGCCCGCCCGGGCCCGGTCTGCGCCGCGGGCCACCAGGAACTGGCCTCGCACGTCCTGCTGCTCCCGTTCGTCCCGGACGACGTCCGCCGCGCCTTCACGGCCCGTCTGCTGGACCCGCTGAAGGACTACGACCACCGCCACCGCGCGGAGCTGATCCCGACCCTGGAGGCGTTCCTGGACTGCGACGGCTCCTGGACGCGCTGCGCGACGCGGCTGCACCTGCACGTGAACACGCTGCGCTACCGGGTGGGCCGGATCGAGCAGTTGACGGGGCGGGACCTGTCGCGCCTGGAGGACAAACTGGACTTCTTCCTGGCGCTGCGGATGAGTTGAGGGGTGACCGGGGGGTGGCGGAAAGAAATCCGTTGTCGCCCCGCGGCGAGGTCGGGACAGTGACCCCATGGACGTCGACTTCGATCTCGCCGCCGCCGACCGCTACAGCGGCTTCCGCCTGCTGACCGCCCTCGTCGTCCCGCGCCCGATCGCGTGGATCTCGACCGTCTCCGCCGACGGCGTCGACAACCTGGCCCCGTTCTCGTTCTTCGGCATCGCGTGCGTGGCACCGCCGGTGATCCAGTTCTCGTCCATCGGCCGCAGGGACTCCCTGCGGAATGTCGAGGACACGGGCGAGTTCGTCGTGAACGTCGCGCCCGAGGCACTGTGGAAGCAGATCAATGCCACGGCGACCGAATTCCCCTACGGGGTGAGCGAGTTCGACACGACGGGCCTGGAGCGGGAGCCCAGCGCCGTGGTGAAGCCACCGCGGGTGGCCGGCTCCCCGGCGGCGCTGGAGTGCAAGCTCCACAGCACGGTGCGGCTGGGCGACTCGACGGTGGTCTTCGGCCGCGTGGTGCACGCGAGGGTGAAGGAGGACGTCCTGGAGGGCAGCCACCCGGTGGCCGACCGGATGCGGCCGATGACGCGGATGGGGCGCAACGAGTGGGCGACGCTGGGGGAGGTCAGAGAGCTGGCGCAGGTGCCGTATTCGGGCTAGACGCATGCGCTGCAGCGACCGGCACCGGCGTTCCCCTCCCCCACCGGTTGCCACCCCCCGCAGTCGGCCGACCCGGCGCCGGGGGCTCAATCCCCCGGCGCCGGACCCGGCGTTGCGACGGCACGTCGGCGTACCGGCGCTGGACTACCCCCGTGAGCCCAGCATCAGGCAGCCGACGCCCCCGTTTTCACTCACGTGAACGCCGTCGCGGCTGAAGCTTCTCACGTCAGTGGAAGTGCTCGCCACCACCCCTCCCCGCCTCTCCACTGCGATGAATCCGGCCGGGGCGGAAAATTTCACTCGGGTAGTGTGACGGCGTCCGACCACGGGAGAGGGGGAGGCTTGAGCGAGCAGACACGACCCTGCAGTCTTGCGGAGAAGATCAACCGGCTGTTCGAGAGCATCAGGCCGCCGAGCGGCCACGAGTACAGCAACGAGCAAGTGGCCGAGGGCATCTGCAGGCGGGGCCTCACCACGATCTCGCAGAGCTACATCTGGCAGCTGCGCAAGGGCAAGAAGACCAACCCCACCATCAGCCACCTCCAGGCCCTGGCGGACTTCTTCGGCGTTCCCGTCGCCTACTTCTTCGACGACGACGCGGCCGGCGAAGTCGACGGGAAGCTCAAGGCGTTGGAGGCGCAGCAGGCCGCGATGAAGGAGGTCATGAGCAGCGGTGACGTGAAGCTCATGGCGATGCGGGCCGGTGAGCTCTCCCCGCAGCGGCGCAAGCAGGTGATGGATCTCCTGGACGTCGTCTACAAGTTGGAGCAGGCAGAGCGCGGAGACGGCATGGGCGGTTGACGACACCGACGCCGGCGTTCCGGTATGCACCGTTACAGACGAGGGGGCAGGAAAGGGGGATTCATGCCGCATTTGTGCAGGAGAGATCCATTTGATCCATTTGACGGAGCGTGAGCTCCGACGCCGATGCAAGCGCGAACTACGGGCCTTGGACATCAAGCCGCCGCTCCGCGTGGAAGAGCTGTGCCAGAAACTCGGTGAGCGCCGCAGGCGCCCCATCCGGCTCGTCCCCCATCCGCTGCCCATGCCGGGGCCGTTCGGCTGCTGGATAGCGACGCCGACGGCCGACTACATCCTGTACCAGCAGGAAACCAGCAAGACCCACCAGGACCACATCATCCTGCACGAAGTGGGTCACATCATGGCCGACCACGAAGGCGTCGACACCGGCGCCGACTTCCTGCAGGCGACCATGCCCGGACTCGCACCGGACACCGTCACCCGCGGTCTGCGGCGCACCTCGTACGACGAGGAGCACGAGCGCCAGGCGGAGCTCGTCGCCACGATCATCCTGGAGTGGGCGTCGGTCCTGGACCGCGTGGCGCCCCGCCCGGTCGCCGACCCCTCGGTCAACCGCGTCCAGACCGCCCTCGGCGACCGCAGGGGGTGGCTGTGACCGTCGTGATGTGCCTGACGGCCGCCCTGTTCGTCCTGGCCGTGCTCTGGAAGGTCTACCAGCTCACCCAGGCCCCGTACGACCGTGCCCTGCGCGCGGTCACCGCCTGTCTCGTCTGCACGGCCGGTTCGTTCTCGACCGGGTTCCCGCCCGAGAAGCGCGCCCTCGACGCCGCGCTCGGCACCGGTGCGGCCAGTCTGCTGTCCAACGTGCTGCTCCTGGCGGCGGTGTACTCGCTGCTGACGTTCTTCCTGCACTCCGCCGCGGACCGGCACCGGGCGAGCCGCCGTGCCCTTCTCGAAGCGGTGCCCCTGGCGTTGACGGCGATCGTCATCACCGTGGCCACCGTGACCGCCCCGGCCGGCGTGCGCGGCCGCCCCTACGGGCAGGCCGACCTGCACACGCCGCAGGTCGCCGTCTTCTTCGTCGCCGCACAGCTGTACCTGGTCTACTCCCTGGCGACGACGGCCCGGTGGACCGCCCGCTACGCGCGGATGTCGCAGAAACCGTCCGCCACCGGGCTGTGGATCACCGCCGGTTCGCTGGCCGGCATGGCGGCGGCCAACGCGCTGCGCGTGGTGATGGACCTGACGGGCTGGTTCGGCAGCGGCTCCGCCCCGGCCGGGCTGTCGCACAGCGTGGCGCTGCTGTTCGCGCTCGCGGTGCCGGCCTTCGTCGTGGGGCTGAGCTACCCCGGTCTGGCCATGCGGCTGGCCGGTCTGCGGATCTGGCGGCAGCACCGCCGCACGTACCAGCGCCTCCGCCCGCTGTGGGACCTGCTGCACGACGCGTTCCCGCAGGACGCCCTCGGCCGCTCGCCCGGCGGCAAGTGGCGCGAGGCGATACACGTGCGCGGAGTGCACCGCAGGTACTACCGGCGGGTCATCGAGTGCCGCGACGGCCTGGTCCGGGTGAGCCCGTACCTGGCACAACTGGGCGTCCAGGACGGCGCCACGCCCCAGGCGGTGGCGGAGCACCTGCGCGCGGCCCTGTGCGCCCAGGCGGCAGGCACGCCCGCGACGACCGAGGCGCTGGCGGTGGCGCTTCCGGGTGAAGACAGCATCGACGCCGACGCGCGGCAACTGGTTGCCGTGGCCGAGGCCTTGGTGACGACGGCATAGGAGTTCCGAACACACCATGAGCGACGCACAGCTCACAGACGCACAGTTCACAGACGCACTGCGCACAGACGTACTGATCACAGCGGCCCGGGTGCTCACCGGCCCCGGCGGGGAGCACGTCGAGGACGGCGCCGTGCTGGTGCAGGACGGCACGGTCACGGCCGCCGGCCCGCGCGCGGCGGTCGAGGCGCTGGCGCCCGACGGCACCGCCCGGCGGGACTTCGGGGATGCCACCGTGCTGCCCGGCCTCATCGACTGCCACGTCCACCTGGCGTTCGACGGGAGCGACGACCCCGTGACCGCCCTGCAGAACAGCGACGACGAGCCCCTCCTGGCCGGCATGGCCGAGCGGGCCCGCCGGCTGCTCGGCAGCGGCGTGACCACGGTGCGCGACCTGGGCGACCGGAACGGTCTGGCCCTGCGCCTGCGCGACGCCGTCGCCGAGGGCGCCCTGCCCGGCCCGCGCATCCTCTCCGCGGCGACGCCGGTCACCGCGCCGGGCGGGCACTGCTGGTTCTTCGGCGGCGAGGTCGACGGCCCGGACGCCCTCCGCGCCCTGGTCCGGCGCAACATCGACGCCGGGGCCGACGTCATCAAGGTGATGGCCACCGGCGGCGGGCACACCCGCGGCGGACCGGCGGTCTGGCAGAGCCAGTTCACCGCGGACGAGCTCCGGCTCGTCGTCGAGGAGGCCAGCCGGGCCGGGCTGCCCGTCGCCGTCCACGCCCACGGCACCGCGGGCATCGAGGCGGCCGTGGCCGCGGGCGTGGCCACCATCGAGCACTGCACGTGGATGGCCGAGGACGGCGGATTCGACCTCCGCGAGGACCTCGTGGACGCCATCAAGGCCGCCGGGATCCACGTCTGCACGGCCACCAGCCCCAACTGGCGCGGGTTCGCCGAGCGCGTCGGCCACGAGCGCGCCGAGGAACTCTTCGCCTCCATGCGCTGGATGGCGAAGCTCGGCGTCCCGATGATCGCCGGCACGGACGCCGGCGTGACGCGCGCGGTGTTCGACAAGTTCGTCAACAGCCTGGAGTTCTACCAGTACCTGGGCATCCCGCTCGCGAAGATCGTCGACATGGCCACCGGGGACGCTGCGCTGGCTCTGGGGATCGGGGGCGAGGTGGGGCGGCTTGCCCCGGGGTACCGGGCCGATGTTCTTGTTGTGGACGGTAACCCTCTTGTCGAGTTGGACGCGCTGCGGCGCGTGCGGTTCGTCCTGGCGGACGGGCGGGGGTTCTTGGGGTAGTTCTGCGGGTGCGGGTCGGTTGTGGTTGCTCGCGCAGTTCCCCGCGCCCCTATCGGGGCGCGAACTCACGCCCGTCCCAAATACCGCAGGTACTCCGCCCGGTTGAGCGGATTGCCGTCGGTACGGGGGCGGATCGGCGGGCGGCCCGTGTACGCGCGGTCCGCCGTCGGCGCCGACCACCACACCGACTCACCGTGTGTGAGCGGTGACAGGCGCCGCTCCACCAGAGGGATACGGCGGGCCGGAATGGTGCCCTTCAGCAGCCATGCCGACCCGCCGTCCTCCGGCAGCGTCTCCGCGATGCCGGCTCCCGTCTCGCTCAGCATCGCCGTCACCGCGCCCAGCGCATCCGCCGGGAGCTCCAGTTCGTACGCATGGCACGGCTCGTACACGCGCGTGCCCGCCTCCGCCAGGGCGCGCATCAGGACCAGCGGAGTCAGGTTGCGGAAGTCCGCCGCCGTGCTGACCGGGCTCGCGTAGCCGGAGTGGGTCAGGGTGACCGTGCAGTCCGTCACCGCCCAGCCGTACAGGCCCTGTTCCAGGGTGCGGTGGACCGTCTCCTCGATGGCGTGGTCCAAGGCGTGCGGAAGTGCGCCCAGTTCGGTCTCGCGGCGGAAGGTCACACCCGCGCCGAAGGCTCCCGGCTCGACGCGCAGGCCCACCGTGGCCCAGAAGACGTGCCCGCCGTGGCGGTCGATCGCCTCGTGGGCCGAGCCCGTGCCGAGCAGGCGCTCGCGGTGGACCGTGCGGCTCGGTTCGAAGACGGCGGTCACGCCGAACTCCTCGCCCAGCGTCGAGGCGAGGATCTCCTTCTGGATCTCCCCGTACAGCAGGACGCTCGTCCCGCCGCCCTCCCCCTCCGGCAGCGCGCGGGCGGCGATCAGCGGGTCCTGGTCGGCCAGGGCCGTGAGCGCCGCGTGCAGGCGCGCCGCCTCCTGCGGGTGCACGGGACGCACCACCGTCTCCAGCGCCGGCGGCGCGAAGCACCCCTCCGCCGCTGCGGAACGGGCCGGGCCCAGGCGGTCGCCCACGCGGACCCGGGGCAGGCCGCGGATCCGCGCGATGTCCCCCGCGGTGAGGACGCTTCCTCCGCCGACGACGTCGAGGGACGTGACACGGCCCGAGTGCTCCCCCGCACCGTTGCTCAGCGTGATGCGGTCCCTGCTGCGCAGTTCCCCCGCGAACAGGCGGAGGTACGCCGTCTTCTCGCCCGTCCCGGCCGCGCGCTCCACCGCGAAGACCGTGCCGCTGGGCGCACCCGTACCGTGCACGGCGGCGGAGGCGGGCAGCAGCCACGTCGCCATTCCCTCGATCAGGCCCGCAACTCCCGTGCCCGACAGGGCCGATCCGCAGTAGACGGGGTGCACCTCGCCCCGTGCCGTGCCCTCGGTGATCCGCGCGCGCAGTGCGTCGGCGTCCGGTGTGCGGCCCTCCACGAGATCGGCCAGGAGCGCGTCGTCCTGCTCCGCCAGGATCTCCGCCACGCGCTCCCGGAACTCCGGGTCCGCGAGCGGGCCCGTCATCGGCACGGCGGCGGCGCCGCGCGTCAGCCGCGCGCGGATGTCCTGCAGTGTGCGCCCGACGTTCGCGCCCGCGCGGTCCGTCTTGTTGACGAAGATCAGGACCGGCAGGCCCAGCCGGCGCAGGCTCTTCATCAGCACGCGCGTCTGTGCCTGGACGCCTTCCACCGCGGAGACGACGAGCACCGCCGCGTCCAGCACGCCGAGTGCGCGCTCGACCTCGGCGATGAAGTCGCTGTGGCCCGGGGTGTCGATGAGGTTGACCCTCAAGCCGCCCACGGTGAACGGCGCGACGGCCGTGCGGATGGTGATGCCCCGGCGGCGCTCCAGCTCGCCGGTGTCCGTGCGGGTGCTGCCCTCGTCGACGCTGCCGAGGCGGTCGATCGCCCCGGTGTCGAAGAGCAGGCGCTCCGTGAGGCTGGTCTTACCGGCGTCGACGTGGGCCAGGATCCCGATGTTGAGTGTGCTGAGTGCGTGCATGCGTGCAGAAGTCCTCGAAAACAGGTGTCCGGTCGGGGCGGTGGGTGTTTTCGAAGGTCTGGCGCATGCCCGTGGTCTCCGCGTCTCGTCAGCAGCAGTGGCGAGGGCAGGCTCGCATCGCGGCCGTGCCGTCGCCAGCGATTTTCGCTGCGGCGCGTCGCCGGAAGATTGTGAATTGGTTCACACTTACCTCTTGGCTGCGCCTGCTCGTTCGTGCTGAGATGCGCGCAGGCTTCCAGCTCGACGGCGCGCTCGAAGACTTGGGGAGGGGACTGTGGCGGACACCGCCATGCGGAATTCCGGACTGCCGGAGCCGAGGGGACCTCGTGGCGGGGACGATCCCCCCGACTCCCCCTGCGGACAGGACGATCCGCTCGACCGGGCCGTGTGGCGGCTGCGGTCGCGCGCCTGCTGGGAGGACGCCGCTGCGCTGCTGGCCCCGCACGCCGTGGAGGGGCCGGAGGCGGCGCAGCGGCGCACGGCGGTGCTGATCGAGCAGTGCATGTACACGGGCCGGGGCTGGGGGGCCGCCGAGGATGCGCTGCGGTCCGCCGAGGCGCTCGCCGGCGACGACGAGGAGCGCGGTGCGGCCGCGTGCGAACGGGGTCATCTCGCGTACGCCTCCACTCTTTTGAGCGTACGGGACCGGGCCGACGAGGCGCGCTCCGCGCTCGGGCGGGCGGCCGCGCTGCTCGGGCCGCAGTCGCCCACGCGGCCGCTGCTGGACTTCCGCCGGGGGCTGATCGCCCAGCACCTGTCGGAGAACCCGGGCGATGCGACGGCGGCGTTCGAGCGGGCGCACGCGGGGGCCACGGCGCGGGGACAGCGGCTGCTCCTGTCGTTCACGTGGCGCCATGTGGCGGCCATGGCCGAGCAGGACGGACGGCTCAGCGAGGCGCGTTACGGCTTCACCGAATCACTCCACATTCGGGAGGAATTGGGATATTTGGTGGGGATTGCGCCCGCTTTGGCATCATTGGCGGCCGTGACGGAGGACGAACACGAGGCGGCCCGCCTCCGCCGGGAGGCCGGCCGCCTGGTCGGCTTGCTGGGCGGAGTCCCGACGTGGCTGGCACGCCAATTGAGGGGTGACTGAGCGCCCCGTCAGGGGCGCGGGGAACTGCGCGACCAGCCACCGACGGCCTGCAGCCGACGCACCACCCCAGGGGTCCGGGGCGAAGCCCCGAGAACCCCGACTGCGGGCGCGT
>NZ_JBSFWU010000085.1:0-34571 GCF_053594995.1 Streptomyces sp. NPDC002536 | reverse complement strand
ACGGCGGCAGGCCGGCGCTCCGCTTGCGGGCATGCAGAGGAGGAGGCCGGCGCTTGAGGACCGGTGGCGGAGGGAGTGCGCCCGCAGTCGAGGTTCTCGGGGCTTCGCCCCGGACCCCTGGGGTGGTGCGTCGGCTGCGGGCCGTCGGTGGCTGGTCGCGCAGTTCCCCGCGCCCCTTACAGGGCGCAACTGGCTGGTCGCGCCCACGCGGCGGAGCCGCATATGTAAACAGCCCCGCGCCCCTGCCGGGCGCTAGGCCGCCCGGCAGGGGGAGCAGACGGCCGTCAAGTGGCCGGCCGACCTGTCGATGCAGGTGCTCAGCAGCTCCCGGACCTCGGAGAGGCGCCCCATCCAGTCGTCGAGGGCCAGTCCGCCCGCGGCCGTCGTCCGGTAGATCTTCCTGCTGGGCCCGGCGTCGGAGATGGCGCGCTCGTGGCTGATCAGACCTCGTTTCTCCAGGGACTTGAGACAGCGGTAGACGGTGCCGGGCGCCTCGGCGAAGTCCAGGTCGAGCTCGCGGAGCCGCTGGATGAGGTCGTAGCCGTGCCCGGGCCTCTCGTGGAGCAGTAACAGGACGGTGGGCTCGAGAAGATTGACCGTGTGGATCATGTATTCCCCCAATGTGCTTCGGCCCACGCAGCTCGACGCCGTTGACGGACGCGCGGATCCGCTCTGCATGCCCGACACTAGGCAGCGGTCAATGATCAGAGAAATGACGATCTCGTACCACCTATGCGTTCTGTGCATGAATATCGGAGAGCCCCGATTCCGCCCTGTTCCTGACGAGTTCCAGCAGGACCCGAGCCGCCGGCTCGACGGGGCCGGGGGCGGCGGTGGCGACGGCGATGCGCCGGCTGATCGCCGGCAGCACCTCGACGGACGCGACCCGGGGGGCCGAGGCGTCCGCCGTGCTGCGGGGGACGAGCGCGACGCCCAGCCCGTGGGCGACCAGGTCGATCAGGCCGGGCATGTGCTCGACCTGGCAGGTGACCTGCCGCTCGATGCCGACATGCGCGCAGGCCGTGTCGATGAGGGTGCGCAGGCTGGACAGTTCCCGGAAGTCGATGAAGGGCAAGGGGGCCAGGTCGCCCAGCTCCACCCGGTCACGCCGGGCCAGGGGATGGTCCGGAGCCGTCACGAGGACGACGCGGTCCTCGGCGATCGTCGACAGGATCACGTCCTCCCGGCGCTGTTGGAGGTCGCCGGTCACCAGCGCCAGATCGTAGGCATGGGTGCGGACGCCCTCGATGAGCTGTGCGGAGTCGCCCTGGACGAGCCGGAGTTCGACGCCGGGGTGAGCGGCGCGGAACTCCGCCAGCAGTGCGGGCACGTCCAGCGCCTCCAGCGTCTGGATCAGCCCGATGGTCACGCGGCCGCGCAGCAGCGCTCCGACCTCGGCGACCGCGGCCCGCGCCTCCGCGGCGGCCGCCTGCATCCTGCGTGCCGCGGGCAGCAGGGCCCGGCCGGCCGCGGTGATCTCCACGCGCCGGGTCGTCCGGACGAGCAACTGCTGTCCCAGCTCGCGCTCCAGGTTGCGGATCGACGAGGAGAGCGTGGACTGCGCCACGTGCAGACGCTGTGCGGCACGGGTGAAGTGCTGCTCCTGCGCCACGACGAGGAAGTGCTCTATCTGTCGCAACTCCACTGTTCGCTCCTGTCGATCGAACTCATTGAAACTATCCGTTGGACCTATCAATCATAGGGCGGCGAAGCTCAGTTGCGTCAGGAGTTCGAGACGGACGGTTCGAGACGGACGGAGAGACGCAACGATGAGTTCGGCGACGGACACGGCGGGCCGGGCGCCCGCGCGACCGGCCCATGCCGCCGACGGCCGCGGGCTGGTCACCGCCCTGGCGTGCCTGACGCTGGTGAGCGGCTTTCTGGACGCCGTGAGCTACATCGGCCTCGGCCACGTGTTCACGGCCAACATGACCGGCAACGTGGTGATCCTGGGCTTCGCCGCCGCGGGCACCGCCGGCTTCTCCATGGCGGCCTCGGCGGTCTCGCTCGGCGGGTTCCTCGCCGGCGCCGTGGTGGGCGGGCGCCTGGCGCTGCACCTGCGCTCGCGTCGGCACTGGGTCAGTGCGGCCCTGGCCGTGGAGGCGGCGGGCACGGTGCTCGCGACAGTGATCGCGGCCACGGTCTCGGTCGACGGCACCGGAGGGCGCTATGCGGTCATCGCCGCGCTCGCCCTGGCGATGGGGTGCCGCAACGCCACCGTGCGGCGGCTCGCCCTGCCCGACATGACGACCACGGTGCTCACCCTCACCATCACGGGGCTCGCGGCGGATTCCGGCCTGGCCGGCGGCGAGAACCCCCGCGTCGGACGGCGGGCCGGGGCCGTGGCGCTGATGCTCGTGGGCGCCTTCGCGGGGGCGTGGCTGCTGCGCCACTCGGGGATGACGACCTGCCTGGTGGTGGGCTCGGCGGCGGTGCTGGCCGTGCTCGTGGGCTATGCGGCCGCTGCACGACGGGAGGGGGCGGGCCGCGAGGGTGCAGGCGGTGCAGGCCGGAAATGACCTGCTATGTGTGAACTTGCAATAGCAAGCCAGCACTTACGCCCTTTGCGGGTGCCGAGGGAATCTTGACCCGCCGCGGAGGCCTCCCCGCCGGGAGGGCCGCGGCAGGCAGCATCGGTTCTCTCGGATTGGAAGAAACGTGACGCTCCTTCAGTCAGGTGCGGTCTCCCTCGACCGCACCGTCACCTTCGGTACCGCCGAATACCCCTTCCACGTGCGCAACGGCGAGGCGTCCTGGGAGGAGCTGAGCCGGCACCTGGCGGCCCTGCAGGCCGACCGCTTCGTGGTGGTGACCGACGACGGCGTCCCGGCGGCCCTCTCCGCCGAGGTGCAGAGCCGCCTGGGCGCCGTCGCCCCGACGCAGGTCCTGAGCGTTCCGGCCAGTGAGAAGGCCAAGACGATCGAGACCCTGGACCGGTTGGCGGAGAACGCGATCCGCGGCGGCGTGACCCGCAACTCGGTCGTCGTCGCCCTGGGCGGCGGCCTGGCCGGCAACGTCGCCGGCCTGATGGCGGCGCTCATCTTCCGCGGCCTGCGCCTGGTGCACATGCCGACCACCCTGCTGGGCATGTCGGATTCCGTGCTGTCCCTCAAGCAGGCGGTCAACTCCCGCGTCGGCAAGAACCACTTGGGCACCTTCCACGCGCCCGTACTGGTCTGGAACCACCTGGACTTCCTCGACACGCTGCCCGCGGCCGAGATCCGCTCCGCCCTCTGCGAGATGATCAAGAACGTGCTCGGGATCTGCCCCGACCGCTTCGACGACGTCGCCGCACGACTGCGCCCCGACGCCCGCTACACGCCGCAGACCCTCGCCGAGTTCATCGGCCTCTGCGTCGACGCGAAGACCGCCGTCATGCGCAACGACATGCGGGAGAAGCGCGAGGCCCTCGTGCTGGAGTACGGCCACACGGTCGGCCATGCGGCCGAGCTGCTCACCGGCGGCGCTCTGCGCCACGGCTTCGCCATCGGCGTCGGCATGCTCGTCGCCGCCCGGATCTCCGGCGAGCTCGGCCTCCTCGGCCCCGACGACGAGAAGGCGCACCGCATCCTCCTGGAGCTCAACGGCGCGCCCACGCAGCTGCCCGGCGAACTCGACGCCGACCGGCTGCTGGAGGCCGTCCGCCTGGACAACAAGCGCGGCTACGTGCCGGCGCGCCCCGGCACCGTCGACATGATCATCCTGGACGGGCTGGGCAGGCCGCACTGGGTCGGCGACAACGTCATCACCCAGATCGACGAGGCCGTCGTCCGCGCCGGCATCGAGGCGTACCTGCCCGAGGCGGGCAAGGGGGCCGCGCTGTGACCACCGCTCCCGTCGCCACGGCGCCCTTCGGCACCATCAGCAACGACATCTCCGGGCCCGCCGTCACCCGCTGCCAGCTCGGCGGAACCGGGGTCGCCCGCTGGAAGCAGCTCGTCAACGGCATGCACCTGGAAGGCCGGTGGAACTGCGTCGAGTACGTGACGCTGCTCCCGGGCGCCTCCATCGGCGAGCACCTCCACGCCCGTACCGAGGAGATCTACTACATCGTGACGGGACGCGCCGTCATGCACATCAACGGCGAACGGCTGGAGGTGGGCGAGGGCGACCTCATCACCACGCCGATCGGCGCGCGTCACACCATCGCCAACGCCGGCACCGGCGAGATGTCCTTCTACGTCACCGAGGTCTTTCCCGGAGAGGGAGCCGCGGCCGCCCCGCAGCACCTCCGCGTACGCGTCGCCCTGCGCGCCGTCACCGGCTTCCGCGGCACCGGCACGTCCCTGTCCGTCAACTCGGTGGATCTCGCACCGCACTTCACGGGCGACTGGCACTCCTTCCACGAGGTCGTGATCCCGCCCGGCGGCTCCCTCGGCCCGTACCGCATACCGGACCGGGTGGAGGTGCTGTTCGTCCTGGACGGCGAGGTCTCGGTCACCGTGCAGGAGGAAGTCCTCACCGGCGGCACCGGGTTCTGCATCGCCGTCCCGCACGGCAGCGAGCGCACCGTCGTCAACCGCTCCGCCGACAGGCCGCTGCGGCTGATCTCCACGGAGGTGTTCGCGCGATGAAGCTGGAGCTCGACGGCCGCGTCGCCGTCGTGACGGGAGCGGCCAGCGGCATCGGACGGGCCACCGCGCACGTCCTGGCACGGGAGGGCGCCGCACTCGCCCTCCTGGACCGGGACAAGGACCTCCTCTCCGACACGGCGGAGGAACTGCGCGACCTCGGCGCCGAGGTGAGCTCGGCGGCCGTGGACCTCTCGACGGCCGGTGGCGTCCGCGAGGGCATCCGGGAAGCGCTGGACCCCTTCCGGGGCCGGGTCGACGTCCTCGTGAACAACGTCGGGCAGTGCCTGGCCCGCGGCTTCGACGAACTGGACGACGAGGCCTGGCTCGCCACGTTCGAGGTCAACTTCCTCAGCGCCGTCCGCGCGGTCCGCGCCGTCCTGCCCGCCATGCGCGAACAGGGCAAGGGCTGCATCGTCACCAACGCCTCGGACCTGGCCCGCCAGCCCGAGGCGGCCCCCGCGGACTACCAGGTCTCCAAGGCCGGGCTGCTGAGCCTCACCAAGAGCCTGGCCCTGTCCGAAGGCCCGCACATTCGCGTCAACGCCGTGGCCCCCGGCCCCGTTTGGACTCCCCTGTGGGCCAGGCCCGGCGGATTCGCCGACACGCTCGGCGATCTGCACGAGCGCGAGCCCCGCGAAGCGGTCGAGCACGAACTCAAGGGCCGCCAGCTGCCCCTGCAGCGCATGGGCGAGCCGGACGAGGTCGCCCGCGTGATCGCCTTCCTCGCCTCGGACGCCGCCTCCTTCGTCACCGGCAGCATCTGGGGCGTCGACGGCGGCAGCATCCGCGGCATGCACTAGACGGATCGACAAGATCGACAAGAAGGAAACACTCGTGAGCGACACCGCATCCGCACCGGTCTCACAGCGGACCGTCTTCTACGCGCCCGGGGAGGGGCGGTCCCTGCGCATGGGATCCATGCCGCTCGTCTTCAAGGTCTCCGCCGACTGGACCGACGGCGCGTACGAGATGCACGAACAGCCCATCGCCCCCCGGGTGCTGGTCGCCCCGCACATCCACACCCACGAGGACCAGGTCAGCTATGTGACCGAGGGAGAGCTCGGATTCCTCGTCGGCGACGAGGAGTTCGTCGCCCCCGCCGGCAGCTGCATCTTCCGCCCCCGCGGCGTGGTGCACTCCCTGTGGAACCCGACCGACGCCCCGGCCCGCATGCTGGAACTCAGCTCCCCGGGTGCCGCCATCGAGCGGTACTTCGGCGAGTTCGGGGAGATGTCGGAGCGCGGCGCCACCGAGAGCGGTGCCGTGCAGGCCCTCGGTGCCCGCTACGGCATCACCTACCGCATGGACCTCGTGCCCGGCATCGAGAAGAAGTACGGCGTGCGGGCCGCCGGCGGATGGTGGTGCCAGTGACCGCAGGCCTGGCGACAGGCCTGTTCGTCCTGCGCCTGGTGTGCGGACTGCTCCTCGTCGCCCACGGACTGCACAAGGTCGTGCCGTTCGCGGGCGGCGGGGGACTGCAGGCCGGCGTCGCCGAGTTCGCGCACGCCCGCATGCGCGCACCGCTGCTCTGCCTCCTCGCGGCGAGCGCCGTGCAGCTGGGGTCGGGCGTGCTGCTGCTCCTCGGCCTGCTCACCCCGCTCGCCGCGGCGGGGCAGACCGGGGTCATGCTGGTGGCGGTCGGCGTCAAGCGCGGGCAGGGCTTCTGGTCCCAGGGCGGGGGATACGAGTACCCCCTCGTCCTCGCCGCCCTGGGAGCCGTCCCGGCCCTCACCGGGCCGGGGCGCCTGGCCCTCGACCCCGTCGTCGGCTGGAACGGCGGCACCGCGTACGGGCCGCTGTTCCTCGGCGTCGGGGTCGTGGCCGGCTGCGCCGCGCTGCCCCTGCTCAGGGGCGGTTCCTCCGCGCCAGCCGGAGGGTGACGACCTCGAACGGGCGCAGGGCGAGGCGGACGGTCCCGCCCGCCGTCTCCGCCGGCGCCGTCGGCCGCTCCAGCAGGTCGCAGTACGCCACCGTGCCCAGCGGGAAGTCGACGGCGAGGCGGGACCGCGCCCGGCCGCCCAGCGACTCGTAGAGGCGGACGACGACGTCACCGCTCCCGTCGTCCGCCAGCTTCACCGCCGACACGGCCACCGCACTCTTGCCGCCCTCCTCCAGCCGTACCAGCGGCGGCACTTCGTCCGTCCCCGGCACCCGGCGCTCGGGCAGATTGATCGCGTACCCCTCGCGCACCGCGTCCGCGACGGTCGCGCCCGGCACCAGCGCGTAGCGGAAGCGGTGCACCCCCTGGTCGGTGCGCGGGTCCGGGAAGCGCGGTGCGCGCAGCAGCGAGAGCCGCACCGTCGTGGTGGTCCCGGTGCCCGCTCCACGCTCCGTGCGGCTCACGTCGTAGCCGTACGTCGAGTCGTTGACCAGCGCCACACCCCAGCCCGGCTCCTCCAGGTGGACGAACCGGTGCGCGCAGGCCTCGAACTTGGCCGCGTCCCAGCTGGTGTTGGTGTGCGTGGGCCGGTACAGGTGGCCGAACTGGGTCTCGGCGGCGATCCGCTCGGCATGCACGTCCAGAGGGAAGGCGGCCTTGAGGAACTTCTCCGTCTCGTGCCAGTCGACCTCCGTCTCCACCTCCACCCGGCGTGCCCCGGCCGGCAGACTGATCCTCTGCTCGACGCGGGAGTTCCCGAAGGCCCGGACGACGCGCACGCTCCCGTCGTCCGAAGCCTGGAGCGTCTCGGTGTCCGTCAGGTCGGTCACCGTGTTCCGGTAGAAGTGGTCGACGTCCCAGGCGTCCCACATGTTCGGGAAGTCCTGGTGCAGTTGCAGCAGGTTGGCCGCCGCGCCCGGGGCGATCGTCTCCCGGTCCGCGGCCGGGTCGTACACCGAGACCACGAGCCCGCGCCCGTCGATCCCCACCCGCAGCAGGCCGTTGTCCAGCACGAAGCCGCCGCCCTCGCGCGGCCGCACGGCGGCCGGCATCGGGGCGGGACCCCGGGGCACCGCGCCGAGTGCCGCGACGCCGCCGCGCGCGTGCGGTGCCGCGTTGAAGACCACCGTCCCGCCGGACGAGCCGTCACCGGCCAGCGCCGCCAGCGCGTCCGCGATCAGCCCCTCCAGCTCCCGCGCCACGGCGGCATACGTCTCCGCGGCCTCGCGGTGCACCCACGCGATCGACGTGCCCGGCAGGATGTCGTGGAACTGGTGCAGCAGCACGGTCTTCCACAGCCGGTCCAACTGCCCGTACGGATACGGGAATCCGGTCCGCACCGCCGCCGTCGCCGCCCACAGCTCCGCCTCGCGCAGCAGGTGTTCCGAGCGCCGGTTGCCCTGCTTGGTGCGGGCCTGACTGGTGAGCGTCGCCCGGTGCAGCTCCAGGTACAGCTCGCCCGCCCACACGGGTGCGTCCGGGTACTCCGCGTGCGCCTTCTCGAAGAACGCCGACGGCTTCTCGAAGCCGACCCGCGCCGAACCCTCCAGATCCGCCAGCCGCTTCGCCCGCGCCAGCATCTCCCGCGTCGTGCCGCCACCACCGTCGCCCCAGCCGGTCGGTGCGAGCGAGCGCGTCGCACCGCCCTTCTCCTGGAAGTTGCGCACTGCATGCGCCACCTCCCGGCCCGACAGCTGGGCGTTGTAGGTGTCGATCGGCGGGAAGTGGGTGAACACCCGGGTGCCGTCGAGCCCCTCCCACCAGAAGGTGTGGTGCGGGAACTTGTTGGTCCGGCTCCAGGAGATCTTCTGCGTCAGGAACCACTTCGACCCCGACAGCCGCACCAGCTGCGGCAGCGCGGCCGAGTAGCCGAACGAGTCCGGCAGCCACACCTCCTCCGTCTCGATCCCGAACTCCTCCAGGAAGAACCGCTTCCCGTGCACGAACTGCCGCGCCAGCGCCTCCGCCCCCGGCATGTTCGTGTCCGACTCCACCCACATGCCCCCGACCGGCACGAAGCGCCCCTCCGCGACGGCCTTCTTCACGCGCGCGTACACCTCGGGACGGTGCTCCTTGACCCAGGCGAACTGCTGCGCCTGCGACATCGCGTAGACGAACTCCGGCTCGTCCTCCAGCAGCGCCGTCATGTTCGCGGTCGTACGGGCCACCTTGCGCACCGTCTCGCGCAGCGGCCACAGCCACGCCGAGTCGATGTGGGCGTGCCCCACGGCACTCAGGCGGTGCGCGGAAGCGTGCGCGGGGGAGGACAGCACACCCGCGAGCGCCTCGCGCGCCCGGGCCGCCGTGCCGCCGATGTCCTGGAGATCGACCGCGTCCAGGGCGCTCTCGACGGCCCGCAGGATCTCCCAGCGGCGCGGCCCGTCCTCCGGCAGCTCGTGCATCAGCCCGTCCAGCACCTCCAGATCCTGGACGAGCTCCCACACCGTGCGGTCGAGGACGGCCAGGTCCATCCGGGCCAGCCGGTAGCGGGGTGCGTCACCGGCCGTCTCGCGGTCGCCCAGCTCGGTGGGGGTGAACGGGTGGTAGTCGAGGATCACGGGGTTGGACGAGGCCTCGATGTGCAGCAGCACCGGCTCGCCGCCGCGGGCCCGGTCGCTGATGCGCACCCACTGGTTGCGCGGGTTGAGACCTTTGACGGGGGAGCCGTCCGGCCGGTAGACGAGCCCCTCGCACTGGAAGCCCGGCATGTTGTCGTCGAAGCCCAGGTCGAGCAGGGCCTCCACGGTACGGCCCGCCCACTCCTGCGGCACGGCCCCCGACACCGTGAACCAGCTGGTGCCCCAGGGCGGTCCCCAGGCGGCCCCCGCCGCGACGGGCGTACGCGGGGCCGCCAGACCCTCGGCGACGGGGACGGGCTCGCCCGGGGCGTTCCAGACGGACACGTCCAGCGGCACCGACTCGGGATAGACGGCGGGGCGGATGCGTTCGTCCAGAACCCGCTTGAGACGGGCTTCGGTGATGCTGCGGTCGTTGTGCATCGAGTGTCCTTACCGAGCGAGAGGTCGGCCAGTGATGTAGGCATGCCCACGGGTGCGGCGCACTATCAGCCCGTCTGGGGGCACCTCCCAGCGTTAGCTGGGGGAGTTTGAGGACGAGCGGCGAAGCCGCGACACCCCTCACACATCCCCCACCGCCACCACATCCGTAATCCCCCGCCCCGCCAAGTACTCCGCATCTCCGGCCCGCTGGGCCAGCACCGAAGCCGGCCGCCCACCGCCGGAGGCAATCCGCATCCACGCCTCGAAATACGCCCCACCGGGCGCACACTGCGCCCGCAACGGTGCCCCCTCCACATCCCCCGCATCCAGCACCAGCCCGACCCTCCGCAGCGCAGCCGCACGGCGTGGTCGCGCCGCCCACCGTGCCACCACCTCCCCGGCCGGTTTGACCCGCCGGTCATGGGTCAACAACCCCAACCCGTACTCCAGTTCGGGGAAGTCCGCCAGCCCCCGGTCCACGTCGTGCGAGCACCACCACGTGATGCCCCACAGATCCGGACAGTCCAGCGCAGCGGCCACGGTCGCGTCCGTGAACGCCGCCGCCCGCTCGGGCGGGACGTGCGGCGCTGGCGCGCCGACCTCCTGCAGCCACACCGGACGGTGCACGTCCTCGGCCCAGGCCTTCGACAGCTCGATCAGATAGGCCGCGTGCTGCTCCGTGGGCACGCCATCGTGCCCGTGCCGCTGTGCCGTGCCGTCGAACACCCAGGAGTGCACGGCCGTCATGGCCCCGATCCGGGCCGAATGGGCAGGCGTGAAGGGATGGCCGCCGTCGTACCAGGCGACGTCGTACGAGGCGTGCACGTGCGCCCGCCCGGGCGCACCCTTCTCGCACGCGTCCAGCATCCGCCGCAGCCACCGCCCGGCCTGTTCGCGGTCGATCCGGTCGGGGTCCGGATGCGGCGCTCCGGAGAACTGGTTGACCTCGTTGCCGACCGTCATGCCGAGGAAGTGCGGCCGGCCGGACAGCGCGGAGGCGAGGGCGGACAGGTAGGCGGCCTGCGCCTCGACGACGTCCGGGTCGGTGAAGATGTTCCGCCGGTGCCAGGTGGTGGTCCAGGACGGGACGAAGTCGAAGCTGGACAGGTGCCCCTGCAGCCCGTCCACGGCGACGTCCAGGCCTCGCTCCCCGGCCGCGTCCACGAGCTGCACCAGCTGCTCGATCGCGCGCGGCCGCACGAGGGTGCGGTTGGGCTGGAAGACGGGCCAGAGCGGGAAGACACGGAGGTGGTCCAGGCCGAGGGCGGCCAGGGAGTCGAGATCGGCCCGGATCTCGTCGAGGTCGAAGTCCAGCCAGTGGTGGAACCACCCATTGGTCGGCGTGTAGTTGACGCCGAAGCGCGGAGCGGAAGAAGACATGCAGTGACCTCTCCGTGAGAAGGATCAGCCTGTGGACCGGCTTTCGGATCAGCCCTTGACGGCGCCTTCGCCGACGCCGCGGAAGAAGTACCGCTGGAGGCAGGCGAACATCGCCAGCAGCGGTGCGACCGCGATGACGGTTCCGGCGGCCACCAGCCGTGGGTTCTGCTGGAACGTGCCGTGCAGGAAGTTCAGTCCGACGGTCAGGGTGAAGCGGTCCGGGTCGGAGAGGACGACCAGCGGCCACAGGAAGTCGTCCCACGCCCCCATGAAGGCGAAGATCGCGACGACGGCGAGCGTCCCGCGCACCGACGGCAGCGCGATCCGCACGAACCGCTGCCACACGTTCGCCCCGTCGATGACGGCCGCCTCCTCGGTCTCGTACGGCAGGGCGGCGAATGCGTTGCGCATCAGCAGCACGTTCAGCGCCCCGACGGAGCCGGGCAGCACGACGGCGGTGAGGGTGTTGTTGAGGTGCAGGTCCCGGACCATGGTGAACTGCGCGATGACGACGGACTCGACGGGCACCAGCAGCGCCATGACGAACGCGAGCCCCGCAACGCCGCGGCCCCGGAAGCGCAGCCGGGCGAGTGCGTACCCGGCCATGGAGGCGCCGACGAGGTTGGTCAGCACACTGGCGGCCGCCACCTTCAGGGAGTTCAGGGCGTAGTCCCAGACCGGGATGATGTCCGCGACCTCGGCGTAGTTGTGCAGGGTCGGGTGCGCGGGCAGGAAGCGCGGGGGAGAGGTGTAGATGTCCTCGGTGGTGCCCTTGAGGGAGGTGGACAGCTGCCAGAGGAACGGGCCGACGGAGACGGCCAGCACGGCGAGCATGAGCACATAGCGCAGCGCCTTCTCCCAGCCGGGCATCCGGTGCCTCATGCGCGCTCCTCCCTGCGGTCGGCGCGCAGCACCAGCAGCATCAGCACCAGCGTGACGGCGAAGACGACGAGGGAGAGGGCGGAGGAGTAGCCGGTGCGGCCGTTGAGGCCGGTGCCGGTGCGCTGCACCAGCATCACGAGGGTGGTGTCCTGCCCGGCCGGACCGCCGGTCGGCCCGGCCATCAGGTAGACCTCCGAGAAGACCTTGAACGCCGCCACGGACGAGAGCGCGCCGACCAGCACCATGGTCGAGCGGACGGCGGGGACAGTGATGCTGACGAACCGGCGCAGCGCCCCGGCCCCGTCGACGGCGGCCGCCTCGTGCAGTTCGCGGGGGACGTTCGCGAGCGCGGCGAGATAGACGACCATGTAGTAGCCCAGGCCCTTCCACACCGTCAGTGCCATGGCGCTGAACAGCAACAGCCATGAGCTGCCGAGGAAGTCGACCGGTCCCGCACCGAGCAGCTGCAGGAGGCCGTTGATCAGCCCGCGGTCGTCGAGCATCCACACCCAGATGAGGGCCACCACGACCACGGAGGCCACGACCGGTGTGTAGAAGGCCGAACGGAAGAAGGCGACACCGGGGATCTGCTTCTGCACCAGCAGCGCGAGCAGCAGCGGCAGCAGGACCGTGAACGGGACGACGAGCACGACGTACAGGGCGCTGTTGCGCAGGGCCACCCAGAACTGCTCGTTGTGGAGCATGTCTTGGAAGTTCTCCAGCCCGGTCCACCGGCCGGGGGCGAGGGTGCGCGCATCGGTGAACGCCTTGCCGAGGGTGGTGAGGAAGGGATAGAGGCTGAAGGCGGCGACGACGGCGAGGCCGGGCAGCAGGAAGAGCCATGGGCTGACGGCCCGGTGGGTGCGGACGCGCTGCGGGGACGACTGCACTGTCATCAGCTCTGCTTGAGGAGCTTGTTGCTCTGCGCCACGGCGTCGTCGAGCGCCTGCTGCGGGGACTTCTTTCCCTGGAGCGCCTTGGCGACCTCGTTCTTCAGAATCGTCTTCATCTCGTCGCTCATCACGACGGGCGTGTAATTCACCGCACCCTTCAGCATCTTCGCGGAGGCCACCCGGACCCGCCCCTCGTCGGTGCCGTCGTCCCGCGTCCAGTACGGGTCCTCCAGCGAGCCCTTCGTGCTCGGGAAGACGGCCACCTTGTGGGCGAACTCCTCCTGGTTCTTCCGGTCGGTGACGAAGTGGGCGAAGGCGATGGCGGCCGCCTTGTGCTTGCTGTGCTGCGCGACCGCGAGGCCCATCACGTACATGTTGGGCTTTCCGTTGTTGTTGGGGGCGTCCGTGATGCCCAGATTCCTGTACAGGCTCGGGGCGTTCTGCTTGAACGTGCCGAGGTCGTGGGCGCTTCCGGGATTGATGGCGACCTTCTGCTCCAGGAATTTCTGACCGGCCCTTTCCGGGGTGCTGTTGAGCGCCTGCGGATCGAGGCCGCCGTTGCGGTACAGCTCCCGGTACCGGGTGAGGAGTTCGACGCCTTTCGGTTCGTTGTAGGTGAAGGCCGTGGCATCGCCGTCGGTGAGGCGCACCCCGTAGCGGCCGAAGTCCTCGATGGTCGGGCTGCTCGCCAGCGTGGCGATCTTCCCGCCCGACTGCCGGGAGATCCGGGCGGCGCAGTCGAACAGCTCGGTGTAGCTCTTCGGCGGCTTCGCGGGATCCAGGCCGGCCCGCTCGAACAGCTCCTTGTTGTAGAAGAGCGGCCCGGTGTTGAGATACCAGGGGAAGGCGTACGTGCCACCCAGGCCGGGCAGTTCGTTGCCCTTCCACGCCTCGGGTGTGTATTCCCCCTTGAAGGCCGCTGCGACCTTCTCCCGGTCCAGGTCGACGAGGAGTCCCGCCTTGGCGAGGGGATGTGCGAGGTCGGGCGAGACGTTCACGACGTCCGGCAGCGTGCCGCCGCCCGCGTCGGCGCTGAGCTTCTCCGCGTAGTTCTCCGCGGGCTGGTCCAGCCAGCGGACCGTGACGCCCGGGTGCGCCTTTTCGAACTCCTTGACCAGGCCCTCGAAATAGTCCTTGAAACCGGCCCGCAGATTCCAGGTCTGGAAGCTGATGCCGCCCTCGACCTTGCCGGCCGCGTCGGACCCCCCTCCGCCGCCGGATCCGCCGGATCCGCAGGAGGTGAGCGTGAGCGCGGTGGCCAGGAGAACTGCAGCGGCGGGCACGGCTCTGCGGGATGCGGTCATGGCCGACGGGGCTCCTTCGATCCGGTGAACGGGCCGGGAGGTGCGGTCAAAAGGTGCACCCGGAAGGGGAGTTGCGTCAATACTTCCGCCGAGGACTAATGCGCTTTAGTGTGAATGCCGCCCCAGTGTCGCCCCAGTGTCGATCCAGTGTCGCTCCAGCGCTCCGGCGCTCAGGAAGGCAGCAGCAGCCATGCGCCGCACCCCGGCCCGCCGCCCGACGATCAAGGACATCGCCCGCCGCGCCGGCGTCTCCGAGAGCGCCGTCTCCTTCGCCCTCAACGGCCGCCCGGGGGTCTCCGAGGCGACCCGCATGCGGGTGCGCCGCGTCGCCGAACAGCTCGGCTGGCAGCCCAGCGCCGCCGCCCGGGCCCTGTCCGGCGAGGGCGCCGCCACCGTCGGCCTCGTCCTGGCGCGGCCCGCTCGCACGCTGGGCGTCGAGTCCTTCTTCCTCCGGCTGGTCTCCGGAGTGCAGGAGGTCCTCTCGGCCCACGGCCTGGGGCTGCTGTTCCAGGTCGTGGAGGACGTGACGGCCGAGTGCGCGGTCCACCGCCGCTGGTGGGCCGAGCACCGCGTGGACGGCGTGCTCGTCGTCGACCCGCGCGCGGCCGACCCCCGCCCCGCGCTGCTGGACGAACTCGGCCTGCCCGCCGTGCTCGTCGGCGCACCGGACGACGCGGCGCAGCCGCTCCCGGAGCACGGAGCGATCTCCACCCTCTGGGCCGACGACACCGGGGCGATGGCCTCCGTCGTCGGTCACCTCCACGCGCTCGGCCACCGCCGCATCACGCACATCGCCGGCCTCCCCGAACTCGCCCACACCCGGCGCCGGATGGCCGGCCTGCGGGCCGAGGCCGAGCGCCGCGGCCTGTCCGAGGTGCGGTCGGTGACCACCGACTACTCCGACACCGAGGGCGCCGAGGCCACCCACCGGGTGCTGGCCGCGCCGCGGCCGCCGACCGCGCTCGTCTACGACAACGACGTCATGGCCGTGGCCGGCCTGGCCGTCGCCGCCGAGCGCGGCGTGCCCGTACCCGGCAGGCTGTCCATCGTCGCCTGGGACGACTCCGTGCTCTGCCGCAGCACCCACCCCGCGCTCACCGCACTCGCACGCGACACCGCGGCCTTCGGCCGGCATGCGGCCGAGGAGCTCGTCGCCCTCCTCGCCGGCGGCCCGGCCCGCCGGGTGCAGGACGTGACGCCGCGCCTGGTGGCCCGGGACTCCACGGCACCGCCGGGGAGTTGAGGGGCCCGGGGGACTTGGGGGAGTCCAGAGGAAGTGCTTGTCGTGGCAATGCCAAAAATTAACCTCCGGCATCTACCCGCGTAAACTCCGCCGGTCGCATCATGGGCCGTGCGCGCCCCCGGGCGCCCCGCAAGCCCCCCACTGCCCATGCACACGACCGGAGTCCGGCATGCCCTTACCCCACCCTGCCCGCCAGGCCGCCCTCTCGGCAGGCGCCCTGCTGCTGTCCTCGATAACCGCCCTGGCCGCTCCCGGCGCCGCCCAGGCCGCCGCCCCCGCCTCGTCGCTGCTGGTCTTCCCCGACCAGGACCACACCGCCGTCTACGACTTCCTCGGCTCGGCCGCCAAGTCGGTGGACATGACGATGTACGAACTGAGCGACACCAAGGTCGTCAACACACTGGTGAGCAAGAAGAAGGCCGGTGTGAAGGTCCGCGTCATCCTCGACGCCAAGCGCACCGCGAAGAACAGCACGGCCTACAAGGCCCTCAAATCCGCGGGCGTGGGCGTGGTGTATTCCTCCTCCGAGTACGTCTTCACCCACCAGAAGACCATCACCGTGGACGGCGCCAAGTCCCTGATCCTGACGGGGAACCTGGACTCGACGTACTACGCGAGCAGCCGCGACTACGGTGTCTTCGACAACGACGCAGCCGACGTGACCGCCATAGAGCAGGTCTTCGCCGCGGACTACGCCAAGACCGCGGTCACCCCCTCCGACGGCGACCACCTCGTCTGGTCCCCCACGGACTCGGAGGACCACCTGCTGTCGCTGATCAACGGGGCGCAGCACACCCTGGACGTCCAGGAACTCGAGTTCGGCGACAGCAACCTGGTCGACGCGATCGTGGCGGCGGAGAACCGCGGCGTCACCGTCCGCGTGGTCGGCATGAAGCCCGACAGCTACGGCAGCTACTTCGACCAGGTCAAGGAGGCGGGCGGCAAGGTCGTCACGTTCTCCTCGACCGAGGGCCTCTACGTCCACGCCAAGGCGATCGTCGCCGACTACGGCACCGACACGGCCAAGGTCTTCGCGGGCTCGGAGAACTTCTCCGACAACTCGCTCAACAACAACCGCGAGCTCGGCCTGATCGTCAACAGCCCGGACGTCCTGAACGGCATCGAGACCACATTCAAGAAGGACTTCACGGACGGGACGCCGTACTGAGACGGGGCGCCCCGAAGGGGCGCGGGGAACTGCGCGACAAGCCACATCCGACCCGCACGTTCAGACGAGCGCCGAGACTACCCGGCGCGATTGTGCGGTAAAGCTGAACGCAAGGCCCCCCAACCACAGCCGGAGGCGATCCCGTGGACGTCCGCCCCATCCTCGTGACCGGCGTCGGCGGCGGCGTCGGAGGAATCGGCAGAACGGTCGTCGACGGCCTGCACGCCGCAGGCGTGCCGGTCCGGGCCCTGCTGCACCACGACGACGAACGGGCCTCGCCCCTGCGGGCGATGGAGGGCGTCGACGTGACCGTCGGCGACCTCACCCGCGGCGCGGACGTCGTGAACGCGCTGGAGGGCTGCCGCCGCGCCTACTTCGGGATGAGCGTGTCGCCCGCGTACCTGGAGGCGACGACGACGGTCGCCGCGGCCGTCCGCCAGGGCGGCCGGCTCGAACTGCTGGTGAACATCTCGCAGATGACGGTCTCGCAGATGGACCTCACCAGCGCAGCCGAGTCCCGCCAGCAGCGCCAGCACTGGCTCGCCGAGCAGGTCCTCGACTGGTCGGGCGTCCCGGTCGTCCACGTCCGGCCCACGGTCTTCATGGAGAACCCGCTCTTCGCCCGGGTCGCCGTCGCCTCGATCCTGAGGGACGGCACGATCCGCCTCCCGTTCGGCACGGCCCGCACCTCCCCGGTCTCCGCCCGTGACGTGGCGGAGGTCGTCACCCGCCTCCTGCTCGACCCGGCCCCGCCCACGGGCCGGGTCCACGAGCTGACCGGGGCGGCCTCCCGCGACATGACGGCCGTCGCGGCCGAGCTCTCGGCGGCCCTGGGCCGTCCCGTGACCTACGTGGACGTGCCGTACGAGGAGTGGCTGGAGCACGACCTCAAGCCGCTCGACCTGCCGCCGCACGTGTTCGACCACATCTCCACGATGGCCCGGCTGCACGCCGTGAACCGCTACGACCGCGTCACGAACGACGTCGCCGACCTGCTGGGCCGGCCCCCGCGGGGATTCGACAGCTTCGTGAGGGAGACACCGGCGCTGCGGCTGCCGCCGGGCCCCGCCTCATGACCACACCTTTGCATACGCTTTAATTGCGATTGGTTCGCAATTACAGTTGATCTTGAGCAGGGGTGTGGCATGACGGCCCGGTCCATACGGGGAGTGGCCGCCGCGGCCACGGCAGCTGTGCTGGTGGCAGGCGCAACGGCCTGTTCCGGCTCCATCACCATCGGGAACGACACGGCCGGGGAATCCCTCGTCGTCGGCCTCGCCAACGAGCCCGAGACCCTCAGCCCCCTCCTCGGCTACGGCAAGGACGGCAACTCCAAGATCTTCGACGGTCTGCTGCGCCGCGACGCGGCCATGAAGCTCCAGCCGGCGCTCGCCGCGGAGCTGCCGGCGGTCACCGACGACGGCCGCACCTACACCTACCGGCTCCGCAAGGGCGTCACCTTCAGCGACGGCAAGCCGTTCTCCGCCGGGGACGTGGTCTTCACCTACCGGACCATCCTCGACGAGAAGACCAACAACGCCGCCAAGGGCGAGCTCGACGCCATCGACCAGGTCACCGCCGACGGCGACGACACCGTCGTCTTCCGCCTCAAGTACCCCTACGCGCCCTTCGCCGAGCGCACCGTCCTCCCGATCGTCCCCGAGCACGCGGCCAAGGGACAGGACGTCAACACCGGCTCCTTCAACACCGCCCCGATCGGCACCGGCCCGTACGTCCTCACCGGCTGGAGCAAGGGCGAGAAGCTCACCTTCAAGGCCAACCCCGACTACTGGGGCGGCAAGCCGAACGTCGAGAAGCTCACCATGGCGATCATCAAGGACGACGACGTCCGCGCCACCCGGCTGCGCTCCGGCGACCTCGACGGCGCCATCCTGCCGCCCAACCTCGCCAAGGGCTTCAAGGGCGACTCCTCCAAGGTCACCCTCACCGCCCGGACCACCGACTTCCGCGGCGTGACCCTGCCGACGGCCGGCAAGGTCACCGGCGACCCCGCCGTGCGCCGGGCCCTCGATCTCGCCGTCGACCGCAAGGCCATGGTCGACAAGCTGCTCGACGGCGCGGGCCGGGCCGGCTTCGGGCCCGTCCCCACCGACAGCGAGTGGTTCGCCAGGGGCACCGAGCGTCCCCACGACCTCGACAAGGCGAAGCAACTGCTGGACGAGGCGGGCTGGAAGCCCGGCGACGACGGCATCCGCAGCAAGGACGGACAGAGCGCGAAGTTCACCCTCTGGTCCCCCGCGGGCGACAAGCTCCGGCAGGAGCACGCCCTCGCCTTCGCCTCCGACGCCAAGAAGGCCGGTATCAAGGTCGAGGTGCAGAGCGGCACTTGGGAGGTCATCGAGCCGCGTATGAAGGACGACGCGGTCCTCGCGGGCGGCGGCAACCCCGCCGACCCGGACTTCGACCTCTACAACCTGCTGCACTCCTCCCTCGCCCTCGACGGCTTCAACAACATGGCCGCCTACCGCAACCCCGACGTCGACAAGGCCCTCGAAGAGGGCCGGCGCAGCGGTGACAAGGACGCCCGCAAGGCCGCCTACGACAAGGTCCAGCGCGGTCTCGCCGACGACCCCGGCTACACCTTCCTCACGCACGTCGACCACCTCTACGTGATGAAGGACGGCTGGAAGGACCTCACCACGCAGGTCGAGCCGCACGACCACGGCCTCGGTGCCGGGCCCTGGTGGAACGTCGAGGCCTGGCAGCCGAAGAAGTGACCGCCCGCACCACCGTCCCCTGGGGGCCGATGGCCCGCATGACAGGACGGCGGCTGCTGGCCGCCGTCCCCGTGCTCGCCGTCGTGACCTTCGGCGTCTTCGCCGTCGCCGCCGCCTCCCCCTTCGACCCGGCCAGGGCGTACGCCGGGGCATCCGGGCTCAGTGCCGGACAGGAGGTCCTGGCGCAGCTGCGCGAGAACCTCGGCGCCGACCGGCCGTTCGCCGCCCGCTGGTGGGACTGGCTCACCGCCGCCCTCGGCGGCGACCTCGGCCAATCCGCCTCCTTGCGGCAGCCGGTGGCCCAGGCCATCGGTGAACGCATCGGCTGGTCCGTCCTGTTGTGCGGCGTTGCGTTCGCCCTGGCCGTGGTGCTGGGCACCGCGCTCGGCGTGCTCGCCGGACGGCGGCGCGGCAGCCGGTTCGACCGGGTCGTCACCTCGCTCTCGTACGTTCTCGAAGCCGCCCCGCCCTTCTGGCTGGGACTGCTGGCGATCTGGTTCTTCGCCCTCCGGCTGGGCGCGCTCCCGGCCGGAGGCCTCACCGACACCGGGAGCGACACCACCACGGCCGGGCAGGTCGCCTCGCACCTGGTGCTCCCGGCCGCCGTCCTCGCCGTCACCCAGCTCCCGTGGTTCATGCTCTACGTGCGCCAGGGCGTCGGCGACGCGCTGGAGGAGGACCCCGTCCGCGGCGCCCGCGCCCGCGGCCTGCACGAGCGCACCGTCCTCCTCGGCCACGCCCTGCGCTCCGGACTGCTGCCCGTCCTCACCCTCATCGGCTCCCGGGTGCCCGAACTGATCACCGGGGCGCTGCTGGTGGAGACCGTCTTCAGCTGGCCCGGCATCGCCTCCGCCACCGTGGGGGCCGCCACGAGCGTCGACTTCCCGCTGCTGGCCGCCCTCACCGTGCTCGCCACGGCGGCCGTCCTCGCCGGCAACCTGCTGTCCGACCTGCTGTACGGACTGGCCGACCCGAGGGTGGGGTTCGATGGCTGAGACCACCTGGCACACCACCCGGCACACCGGCCGCGCGACGCGCGTCCGCGTCTCCGCCGTCCTCCTCGCGGCCGTCGTGGCGGCGGCACTGCTGTTCCCCCTGGCTGTTCCCCTGGACGAACAGGCCGTGGACCTCGGCGCCAAGCTGCTGCCCCCGTCCTGGTCCCACCTCTTCGGCACCGACGAGGTCGGCCGCGACCTGCTGGTGCGCTGCGTCTACGGGCTGCGGGTCTCCCTGCTCGTCGGCGTCGTCGCCGCCCTCACCGCCACGGTCGTCGGCACCGCGGTCGGCGCGCTGGCCGGTGCTCTGGGCGGCTGGACGGACCGCGTGGTGATGCGGGTCGTGGACCTCTTCTCCTCGGTGCCGCACCTGCTGCTCGGCGTCTTCGTCGTGGCCATGTTCCGCCCCGGCGTCTGGCCGGTGATCGCGTCCGTCGCCCTCACCCACTGGCTGTCCACCGCGCGGATCGTGCGCGCCGAAGTGCTCTCGCTGCGCTCCCGCCCGTACATCGACGCGGCCGTCTCGGGCGGTGCGTCCCGCCGTCGCGTCCTGGCCCGGCACCTGCTGCCGGGCGTGCTGCCGCAGGCGGGACTGGCGGCGGTTCTGATGGTCCCGCACGCCGTCTGGCACGAGTCCGCGCTGTCCTTCCTCGGACTCGGCCTGCCCGCGCACCGGGCCAGCCTCGGCACGATGGTCCAGAGCGCACGCGGCTCCCTGCTCGCGGGCGACTGGTGGCCCACGCTCTTCCCGGGCCTGTTCATCATCGTCCCGACCCTGGCGATCGCCGCCCTGGCCGGCGCCTGGCGGGAACGTCTGAACCCGCGACGGCGATCGGAGCCGACGCTGTGACCTCGCATCCGACCGACGGGCCCGCCCTGTCCGTCCGCGGCCTGTCCGTCCGCTTCCGCATGCGCGGCGGCCGGCACGTCGCCGCCGTCACCGACGCGTCCTTCGACCTCCGGCCGGGGGAGTGCCTGGTGCTGGTGGGGGAGAGCGGGTGCGGCAAGTCCGTTCTCGCCTCGGCCCTGTTGGGACTGCTCCCCGGCAACGCCGAGACCGCCGGTCGGGCGCTCCTCGGCGGCCTCGACCTGCTCGCCGCCGACGAGCGCACGCTCGCCCGCACGGTACGGGGCCGCCGCATCGGACTCGTACCGCAGAGCCCGTCCGCGCACCTCACCCCCGTCCGCACCGTCCGCGCGCAGTTGGAGGAGACCGTGCGGGAGCTGACCGGCACCCGAAGGTCCGAACTGCGGGCCGCGGCCGAGGCCGCCGCCGAGCGGGCGGCCTTCCCCGCCGGCCATCTCGACCGCTACCCGCACCAGCTCTCGGGCGGTCTCGCCCAGCGCGCCGCCACCGCCCTCGCCCTCGTCGGCGACGCGCCGCTGCTGCTCGCCGACGAGCCGACCACCGGGCTCGACCGCGACCTCGTCGACCGCACGGTGGACGAGCTGCGCCGCCACGCGGACGCGGACGGCCGCGCCCTGCTGATGATCACGCACGACCTCGCGGCGGCCGAGCGCATCGCGGACCGCGTCGCCGTGATGTATGCGGGCCGCATCGTCGAACTCGCCGACGCCGCGACCTTCTTCGGCGCCCCGGGCCCTCGTCATCCGTACGCCCGCGGCCTGTTGGACGCCCTGCCCGAGCGCGCGTTCACGCCCATCCCGGGCATGCCCCCGGAACTCGGCGACCTGCCCGCCGGCTGCGCCTTCGCCGCCCGCTGCGCGGACGCGACGGCTGCTTGCGAGGCGGTCCCGGCGCTCACGGACGGCGTGGCCTGTCACCATCCCCGGCAGCGGGAGGCCGCCGATGCTTGAACTGTCCCGGATCACCGCCGGATACGACCGGCGCGCACCGGTCGTGCGCGACGTGTCCCTGACGGTGGGCGACGGTGAAGCCGTCGGCCTGCTCGGCCCCAGCGGCTGCGGCAAGTCCACGCTCGCCCGCGTGGCCGCACTGCTGCACCGCCCGGACGCGGGCACGGTCGTCATCGACGGCACGCCCGCCCGCGGCTGGCGCCACCGCGCTCCGCGCGAACAGCGCACCGCATTCGGCGTCGTCTTCCAGCAGCCCCGCCTGTCCGCAGACCCGCGGCTGCGCCTGGCCGACCTCGTCGCCGAACCGCTGCGCGCGACGGGCCGCACAGCCGACCTGGAGCAACTGACCCAAAGGGTCGGCCTCTCGGCGGACCTGCTGACCCGCCGCCCGCACGAGGTCAGCGACGGCCAGCTCCAACGGGCCTGCCTGGCGAGGGCCTTGGTGCTGCGGCCGCGCTGGCTGATCTGCGACGAGATGACGGCGATGCTGGACGCGTCGACGACGGCGGCGCTGGTGGGGGTGGTGGAACAGTACCGGGAGGAGACGGGGGCGGGTCTGTTGTCGGTGAGTCATGACCGGACGCTGCTCGGCCGCTGGTGCGACCGGACGGTAACTCTCGGCCCGTCCGCGCCCCGAAGGGGCGCGGGGAACTGCGCGATCAGCCACGACGCCACCCGCAGATGACCTACCGGGCTTCCAGCGGGGGTGCTTACCCCCGCGCCCCCGCACCGGCCGCCTCACGCGCCGCGCGGGCGCCCCGCGCCGCAATCCGGGAGGGCGCCGGCGAAGCCGCCCGGCGCCGTATGGTCGCCACGGCAACCCCCGCCAGCACCAGCACCCCACCCGCAATGGCCCCGCCCCCCGGAGCATTGCCGAAGGCCACCGCGTCCAGCCCCAGTGCAGCCACCGGTACCGCGTACAGCACCAGTGCCGCGGTGGACGCGGTCGTGGCCCGCAGGGTCCGCGACCAGGTCCAGAACGCCATCGCCGTGCACCCGAGTCCCAGCCACACCACGGCCGCCGTGCGCTGCCCCTCCGCAGCCGCGACCTGCCCGACCGCGCCCGGCGCGAGCGGCAGGAGCGGCAGCAGCCCGAAGAGGCTGCCGTAGAAGACGCATTCGGCACCGGAGTACTTCTTCAGCAGCGGCTTCTGCAGCGCGAACGACGTCGCCTGCGTCGCGGCAGCGGCGAGCACCATGAGCGCCCCCATGAGCGAACCGTTCCCGCTGCCCGACGTGAACGCGACCAGCAGCGCACCGCTCAGTGCGACGCCCAGCCCCATGAGCCCGCGGACACCGGGGCGGTCGCCGAGGAAGGCCATGCCCAGGATGGTGGTGAAGACCGGCGACGCGGCGATCAGCATGGCCGCGGTACCCGCCTCCACGCTCTTCTCGCCGAAGCACAGCAGGACTTGGTAGGCCGTCATGCCGGTGAGGCCGAACGCCGCCATCCGCAGCGCATCGCCGCGCTGCAGGCGGCCGATCTTCCCGAGGGCCAGGAACGGCAGCAGCAGGAACACCGTGATGGTGATCCGCAGCAGGGCGACCGCGGCCGGCGAGTAGTCCGGCAGGGCCATGCGGATCGCGGGGAAGGCGGATCCCCACAGCACGGCCGTTGCGGCCATCGGTATCCAGGGAGTCGTCGTTCGCTGTGCCGCCGTCATCGAGAACACCACCAGGAAAAGGAACGCGCGGTTCCGCCAGTTCGGGTGTTCGCCAAATTAACAACGCCGGATCTATAAGGCAAATAATGAATTCTATAGCGATCTCAAAGAAGCGCTTTTAGAGTCGCCGGACCAGCGGGAACGGCAGCGTCTCCCGGATCGACAGGCCCGTCAGGAACATCACCAGCCGGTCCACCCCGATGCCCAGCCCGCCCGTCGGCGGCATCGCGTATTCGAGGGCGCGCAGAAAGTCCTCGTCCAGCTCCATCGCCTCGGGGTCGCCGCCCGCCGCCAGCAGCGACTGGGCGGTCAGCCGCCGGCGCTGCTCGACGGGGTCGACCAGCTCGGAGTAGGCGGTGCCGAGCTCCGTGCCGAAGGCCACCAGGTCCCAGCGCTCGGCGACCCGCGGGTCCTGCCGGTGCGGGCGCGTGAGCGGTGAGACGTCGGTGGGGAAGTCCTTGTAGAAGACCGGCAGCGTGGTGCGCTCCTCCACCAGCCGCTCGTACAGCTCCAGCACGATGGCCCCGTGTCCGTGCTCGTGCCGGTGCGGCACCCCCGTCAGGTCGCAGTGCCGGCGCAGCACCTCCACAGGGGTGTCCGGACCGACCTCCTCCCCGAGCGCCTCGGACAGCGAACCGTAGACCGTCCGCACCGGCCACCGCCCCGAGATGTCGTGCTCGACCGGCTTCCCCGTCCCCTCCTCCGCCCGCAGCGCGACGGGCGCGCCGTTGGCGGCGACGGCCGCGGCCTGGATCAGCTCGCGCGTGAGGTCGAGCATCACGTCGTAGTCGGCGAAGGCCTGGTACGCCTCCAGCATCGTGAACTCGGGGTTGTGCTTGTACGAGACCCCCTCGTTGCGGAAGGTCCGGCCGAGTTCGAAGACCTTCTCCAGTCCGCCCACGCACAGCCGCTTCAGATACAGCTCGGGCGCGATCCGCAGGTAGAGGTCGAGGTCGTACGCATTGATGTGGGTGGTGAAGGGACGCGCGTTGGCGCCGCCGTGCACCTGTTGCAGCATCGGGGTCTCGACCTCCAGGAAGCCCCGGTCGAGGAGCCCCTGGCGCAGCGCCCGCACGGCCGCGCTGCGGGCCCGTACGGTGGTGCGCGCCTCCGGCGAGACGGCCAGGTCCACGTAGCGCATGCGCACCCGGGTCTCCGGGTCGCTGAGACCGTGGCGCTTGTCGGGCAGCGGGCGCAGGCACTTGGCGAGCATCCTGAAACGGCTGACGAAGACGGTGAGTTCGCCCCGGTCCGTGGTGCCGATCTCGCCTTCGGCCTCGATGTGGTCGCCCAGGTCGACGTGCGCGGCGAACCGGCGCAGGCACTCCGTGCCCGAGCCGTCGCGGGTGAGGGTCAGCTGCAGATCGCCGGACCAGTCGCGCAGGACGGCGAAGGCGATCCCGCCGTGGTTGCGGGCCAGCATCACGCGCCCGGCGACCGTGGCCCGTTCGCCCGTGCGCGACGAGGCGGGCAGCCCGTCGTGCGCTGCACGGATCTCGCCGAGCGTGTGCGTGCGGCGGGCGTCGACGGGGTACGGGTCGACGCCCGCCGCCCGCAGCCGCTCCAGCTTCCGCCGCCGCACCCGGACCTGTTCGGGCAGGCCGGCGAGCTCGTCCACTGCGGCCGGGCCGGCCTCCGCGCCTTCGGCCAGGCCGAGTTCGGAGAGCGGGGGCAGGCCCTGCGTCGACGGCGGCAGGGCGGCGCCCTTCGGGCGGCCGCGGCCCCACATCTTGCCCAGGCTCGGCACGGCCACGAAACCCTCGGCGATGCCCGAGGCCATACCGATCCGGGCGAGGGCCCCCGCATCCGCGTAGCACAGGAAGCGGGGGTGCCACTCGGGGTTGTACTTGACGTTCGAGCGGTAGAGCGCCTCCAGCTGCCACCACTTGGAGAAGAACAGCAGCAGTCTGCGCCACAGCCGCAGCACCGGACCCGCCCCGATCCGTGCCCCCTCCTCGAAGGCCGAGCGGAAGACGGCGAAGTTCAGCGAGATGTTCTTGATGCCGAACTGGCCCGCCTGCGCACACAGTTGCGCCACCATGAACTCCATGACGCCGTTGGGGGCGGTGCGGTCGCGGCGCATCACGTCCAGCGAGACCCCGTCGGGACCCCAGGGGACGAAGGACAGCAGCGCGATCATCGTGCCGTCCTCGTCGAAGGCCTCGACCAGCAGGCAGTCCCCGTCGGCCGGGTCGCCCAGCCGCCCCAGCGCCATCGAGAAGCCGCGCTCGGTCTCGGTGTCCCTCCAGGCGTCCGCGCGCCGGATGACCTCGCCCATCTCCTCGTCGCCCAGCGCGGAGTGGCGCCGGACACGGGTGGTCGCGCCGGTGCGCGCGACCCGGTTCACGGCCTGCCGCGTCACCCGCATCTCCCGGCCCTCAAGGTCGAAGGTCGCGACCCGCAGGATGGCCTCGTCGCCCAGCTGCAGCGCGCCGAGCCCCGAGCGTGCATAGGCCCGGGCGCCCTCCTCGCTGGCGCCCATCACGGCGGGCTGCCAGCCGTAGCGGCCGGCGACCTCGAGCCAGGCGTCGACGGCCGGGGTCCACGCCTCGGGGTCGCCCAACGGGTCGCCCGAGGCCAGGCACACACCGGCCTCGACCCGGTAGGTGACGGCGGCCTTGCCGCTGGGGGAGAAGACGACGGCCTTGTCGCGGCGCGTCGCGAAGTAGCCGAGGGAGTCGCGGCCGCCGTACCGGCGCAGCAGGGCACGGATGCGCGGCTCCTCGTCGTTGTGCAGGGCCGCCTCCAGGCGCTGCGAACGGAACAGCGCCATGGCCCCGTTGAGCAGCGCCAGCGCACCGAACAGGCCGAGGAGGAAATACAGCCAGTGCGGCGGATGCCCGGTGAAGTGCCGGTTGCTCACCAGGCCGCCGCACACCTTGTTGACGACGAAGAGCAGCCGGTTGCCGCCGCCGCGCTCCAGCGAGCCGGGGAACAGCGACACCAGCCCCCAGCCCACCAGGATCGCCAGGGTCAGCCCGGCGACCAGCACCAGCAGGGCACGCAGGAACGCGCCGCGCCGCACCTCGGCGTAGAACTCCCGCCGGGCCAGGAGCAGCAGGGCGATCGCGGCGCAGGACAGCACCAGTGAGGGAATCGTGTCCAAGTACCCCACGGCCAGCAGCAGTGCGTCCGCGAGCACCAGCAGCGTGAGGTAGCCGACGACGAACCACAGCGTGACCCGCTTGCGCGCCGCCATCGCGGTCGCGAGGAGCAGCAGGAAGACCGCATAGGCCAGGTTGGGGGCCGTGGGCACGGTCAGTGTGTCGAGCGCGTCGGTCAGCGGGTGCGCCGCGCGGCGCAGCGGCGGGATCAGCGAGGTGACCGCACAGAAGACGCCCAGCAGACCGAAGAAGATCGCAAAGCCGTTCGGCACCCGGTGCAGGAAGCGGTGCCAGGCGGATTTCCGCTCGCTCTCGGCCGGTATCTCCTGCACCGGACCCTGCACCGTGGCGGGCGGCCTGCCGTCCCGGGCTGTGCGGCTCATTCCGCCAGCCTAGGCACGCCACGAGCCGCACGCCTGTCGAACGTCGGAACGGACATTCGCCCTCATGCCGCCCACAGGGAACTTTGACGGACCTGACCGGCTGAACCGGTGAATCCATACCCGAATGGAGTATGCCCGGCGCTTCGGTGACGGCATCCCGATGGGCCAGACTGGCGGACATCCGCCGTATCACACGCAAACGTGCTGCACGGGCGGATGTCCGCTGCTCCTCCTGGGAGGTACACCATGGCTGTATCGATCTCCGTGGTCCTGTTGCTGCTGATCCTGGCCGTGGTCTTCATGCGCAACGGGGGCCTGCGGTTCTCTCATGCCATGGTCTGTGTCCTGCTGGGCTTCCTGCTGGCCAACACCAGCGTCGCGCCGAGCATCCACAACGGGATCTCCTCCACCGCCCACATCGTGGGCGGCGTACGGCCCTGACCGGTCCGGTCAGCGGCCGATCTCGACGTCCTCCAGGATGCCCAGTGCGTCCGGCACCAGGACCGCCGCCGAATAGTAGGCGCTCACCAGGTAGGACGAGACCGCCTGCTCGTTGATGCCCATGAACCGCACGTTCAGGCTGGGCTGGTACTCGTCGGGAATGCCCGTCTGGTGCAGGCCGATGACGCCCTGGTCGTCCTCGCCCGTACGCATGGCGATGATCGAGCTGGTGCCCTGCTCGCTGATCGGGATCTTGTTGCAGGGCAGCAGCGGAACCCCGCGCCACGAGCGCACCGCCGAACCGAGGACCTCGATGTTCTTGGGGTAGAGACCCCGGCTGTTGCACTCACGGCCGAAGGCGGCGATGGTGCGCGGGTGCGCCAGGAAGTACTGCGTCTTGCGGCGCCGGGAGAGCAGCTCGTCCATGTCGTCGGGGGTGGGTGGGCCGCTGCGGGTGTGGATGCGCTGTCCGAGGTCGGCGTTGTGGAGGAGGCCGAACTCGCGGTTGTTGACCATTTCGTGTTCCTGGCGTTCGCGCAGGGCCTCGATGGTGAGTCGCAGCTGTTGTTCCAGCTGGTTCATGGGCTCGTTGTAGAGGTCGGCGACGCGGGTGTGGACCCGCAGCACCGTCTGCGCCACGCTCAGTTCGTACTCGCGCGGCCCCGGCTCGTAGTCGACGAAGGTGCCGGGGATGACCGGCTCGCCCGAGTGGCCCGAGGTCACGGCGATGTCGGCCTCGCCGCGCTTGTTCGCCGCGGGCGCGGGGCGTGAGGCGAAGCCTGCGATGTGCGCGCGCAACGCCTCGGAGCGGTCGGCGACTTCCTGGAAGGCCTGCAGGGGAAGCGCCAGGACCGTGCAGCGCGTGGTGGCCCGGACGGTGAACCCCCAGGTGCCATCCGGCTCCAAGGGGACGCTCTCGCCGAAGAAGTCGCCTGCGCTCAGGGAGCCGAGAGCGGTCTCGTCCCCGTATTTTCCGGTGCCGGTCTTGGCGAGCTTGCCGTGGGCGATCAGGAACACCCGGTCGGCCGGCTGCCCTTCCTCGGCGAGCGCATCGCCCGGCGCGTACTCGCGCTGGACGCATGCGGCGGCCAGGGCCTCCAGCACGCCGTTGTCCTCGAAGCCGCGCAGCAGGGGGAGCTCGCCCAACTCGGCGGGGATGACGCGGATTTCGGATCCGGTGGTGATGAATTCGACGATGCCGTTGCCGACGGTGTAGGTGAGGCGCCGGTTGACGCGGTAGGTACCGGCCGAGACCTGCACCCAGGGCAGCACGCGGAGCAGCCACCGGGAGGAGATCCCCTGCATCTGGGGGACGGACTTGGTGGTCGTCGCGAGCTGGCGTGCCGCTGTCGTGCCCAGGCTCAGCTGCGGCCGGTCCGCCGCCTGCTCGGTGGGCTCGGGCTCCACTGACGTGGTCATGAGTGGTGATCACCTAACTGTGCGATGCGTGGGATGACGTGACGTGACGTGACGTGACGTACAGGGCGTACAGGCAGTGCAGGGTGGCGCTGTGTGCGGTCTGCGTCCGGGCTCAGTGCCCGATTTCCACGTTCTCGAGAATTCCGAGGGCGTCGGGGACCAGGACGGCGGCGGAATAGTAGGCGCTCACCAGATAGGACATGATGGCCTGTTCGCTGATTCCCATGAATCGCACGGAGAGGCTCGGCCGGTATTCGTCGGGAATTCCCGTCCGGTGCAGGCCGATCACGCCCTGGGACTGCTCTCCGGTCCGCATCAGCAGAATGGAGCTGACGCCTTCCTCGGTGACCGGGATCTTGTTGCACGGGAAAATGGGAACCCCTCGCCACGCGGGCACCGCGTGCCCGTTGACGTCGACGCTGTCCGGATAGACACCGGCCCGGTTGAACTCGCGGGCCATGGCCGCGATCGTGCGCGGGTGGGCCAGCAGGAACGCGGGGTCCTTCCAGACCGTCGCCAGCAGGTCGTCGAGGTCGTCGGGGGTGGGTGGGCCGCTGCGGGTGTGGATGCGTTGTCCGAGGTCGGCGTTGTGGAGGAGGCCGAACTCGCGGTTGTTGACCATTTCGTGTTCCTGGCGTTCGCGCAGGGCCTCGATGGTGAGCCGGAGTTGCTGTTCCAGCTGGTTCATGGGCTCGTTGTAGAGGTCGGCGACGCGGGTGTGGACCCGCAGCACCGTCTGCGCCACGCTCAGCCCGTACTCGCGGGGAGCGCGCTCGTAGTCCGCGAAGACCCCGGGCAGCGCCGGCTCGCCGACATGGCCGGACGCGACGTCGATGGCCGACTCGCCGTGCTCGTTCCGCGGGCGCGAGGCGGCTTCGCGGAACGCTTCGATGTGGGCGCGCAGTTCGGGCGAACGCTCCGTCAGCTCGCGGAACTCCTGGAGCGGCAGGGTCAGAACGGTGCAGGCCGTGACGGCCTTCACGGTGAAGTCCCAGGTGCCGGCCTCCGTGGCGGCGAGCGCCTGGTCGCCGAAGTAGTCGCCGTCGGCGAGCACGCCGAGCGCGGCCGGATCCCCGTACCGGCCCTCGCGTGCCTTGCTGAGCTTGCCGTGCGCCACCAGCACCACCTGGTCGGCCGGCTGCCCGGACTCGACCAGCACCTCGCCGGGCCGGAACTCCCGCTGTACGAACCGGCCCGCCAGCTCCTCCAGCACGCCGGCCTCGGAGAAGCCGCGCAGCAGCGGCAGTTCACCCAGCTCCGCCGGGATGACGCTCACGTCGGCTCCGGTGGAGACGAACTCCACCCGCCCGTCGCCCAGTGTGTGCGTCAGCCGTCGGTTGACCCGGTACGTGCCGCCGGAGACCTGCGCCCAGGGCAGCAGCCGCAGCAGCCACCGCGAGGTGATCCCCTGCATCTGCGGCACGGACTTGGTCGTGGTCGCCAGATTCCGGGCCGCCTCGGTGCCGAGGCTCAGCCTGCCCGGGGGATTTCCGGCGTCGGGGCCGGACTCCACAGACGTCGTCATATTCGAATGCCCACCCATTCGTCGCGTTCATCGCGTTCGTCGCGGAATTGCGCATCACGGAGCCGCCGAGGAATTCGCGCTCGCCGCCCCTCCCGAAGTTAGCAGCGCACTTGTGTGGGTGCAGTCACTCAAAAGGATGGGATTGACGGAGGATGTCAAGGTCGTACAAAAATCCCGACGCCATTGGCCACCGGCCGCTCGGTGCCGCCCGACGGATGGTTGCGTACGGTGGCGTGCGCGCCGTGCGTGCGCGTCACGAGCGTGCTCGAGCCGCCCCCGTCCAGGTTGAAGGCGTCCGTGGCCCCCAGCTTCCGCATGGCGCGGGCCAGTTCGGCGACGGTCAGCCCGGAGCGGTAGTCGGCGGAGCCGTCCAGTGCCAGCAGGTACAGGCGCCGTCCCCGGTCCGCCAGGCCCGCGGCCGTGCGCACGGTGGAGGTCTCGTTGTCCAGGCCGGACAGGAGCCGGCCGCCGCGCAGGATCGGGAAGCCGCCCAGCGCGCACCGGAACGGCCCGTACCGGCGCGGCTGGAGCCACTCGTCGACGCGCACGCGCTCGCCGCGCGCCAGCTTCCGCAGCGCTCGCGCCCCGCCCTCGCGCCCCACCAGCACCACCGAGCCGGACGCGATCGCCCCGTGCCCCGGCCTTCGGGCCGCCGATGCCACCCGGCCGCCCTTCACGGTCAGTTCCCAGGTCTCGGAACTGCACGGGGCGCCACGGTCGGTGTCCGTGCCGCACGTCGCCCGCAGCCGTGAGGCCCGGCCCCAGGCGGGGGTGTAGACCCCGATGCCGTCCACCGGCAGGGCGTACTGGTTGAAGCCGCTCAGCGCGAGCGAGCCGTCGCCGGTCCGCACCGCGCCCCGCAGCCGGAGCCGGTCCATGCGGCCCACACGGTCCGTACCCACGCCGAAGACGTCCTCCGTGGTCACGCCGGACGGCATCGCGGGGCCGAAACGCTGGCCGTCCGGCACCGCGGCCTTGAGGTCGGCCCCGCCCGCGACGGCGGGACCCACCGGGGCACCCGTCGCCTCCACGCCGGGGTGCTGCGCCTCCGCGATGTTGAAGAAGTCCCCGTTGACCGCGCCCACCGCGCCCCGGCGGTCGGCCAGTTCGGAGATCCGTCCCCGCGCCCCGACCACGCCCGGGTACAGCAGGTCCACCGACACCCGCTGCTCGCGCAGGTCGGCCGTCAGCAGATGCCCGAACGCCGCCCCGTGCGAGCCCTTCAGCGAGAACTCCCGGTAGCTCACGCCCGGCCCGAGCGTGGTGCGGTCGCCGAGGCGCAGCCCGGCGCTCTCCTCCGTGCCGGCCCAGGCCGTACCGCCGCCGATCAGCGAGACCCAAGCCGTCAGTACCGTCAGTGCCGCGCGTACGCGGCGTCCACGTCTGCTCACTGTCTCCCCAGAGGTCCCGTCAACTCTGCCATGGCACAGGCGACTTCACCATGCCCCGAAAGAACGACAGGGAACGGGCCGTTGACGGCCTCGGCAACTCTCGGAACGGTCCCTGTCCCTCGGCCCCGCGGGCCCGGATACTCACTGACGTCGGTACGCGCAGCCCACGGATATCCGCCCGCCGGACAGGGAGACACCATGGCCCCTCGCACGCGCCGAGCAGCCCTCGTCGTCCTCGGAGCCGCCGTCGCGGGCTCGTTCGCGGCTCCCGCCTCCGCCGACGCCCGGCAGCAGGACCCCGCCGGGCGTGACAGGCCCCCGCTGCTCCACGCGCACGCGCACAACGACTACGAGCACCCGCACCCGCTCACCGGCGCGCTCTCGCACGGCTTCAACAGCGTCGAGGCGGACATCTGGCTGGTGGACGGCACGCTCCTCGTCGCGCACGACACCTCCGAGCTGGATCCCGCCCGCACGCTGGAAGCGCTCTACCTGGACCCACTGCTGCGCCGGGTGAGAGCCAACGGCGGCCGGGTCTACCGGGGTTACGACCTCACCCTGCAACTGCTCATCGACATCAAGACGCCCGGTGGTCCCACCTACCGGGAGCTGTCCCGGCACCTGCTCCGCTACCGGTCGATGCTCAGCTCCTGCACCGCCGGCCGGGTCCGCCGGGGCGCGGTGACCGCAGTCGTCTCCGGCGACCGCGGAGCGCGGGCCCCGATGGAGGCGGAACGCGTGCGTCACGCCTTCTACGACGCCAGGCTGAGCGACCTCGGCAGCGGCGTGCCCGCATCCTTCGCCCCGCTCGTCAGCGACAACTGGGGGCAGTTCTTCACCTGGCAGGGCACGGGCCCGATGCCCGAGCGGGAGCGTGCCGAACTCCGGCGGTTCGTCGCCGCGGCCCACGCGGCCCGGCAGCAGGTGAGGTTCTGGGCCACCCCCGACCGGCCGGGCCCGGCCCGCGACGCCCTCTGGCACGAACTGCTCGCCGCCGGCACCGACTATCTCAACACGGACGACCTGGCAGGCCTGGAGGCGTTCCTCCGCGCAGCGCACTGAGCAGTACCGCGACATCCGGTGCGCCCTCCTCGTCCGTCCCGGGCAGGATGAATCGTACTGTTAAAAGATCATTCTTCCGGGAGCGCCACGCAGGGTCCCGTTTCCACGGAATGTCATGCTCCGTGGCGGAACGTGTGGCAGTACCGTCACCGGACGGTGACGGGGCGCCGGGCAAGAGGACGCTGGACCCATGGCCACTCCTCCCGACCCTTCGTACGGTCCGCCGCACCACCGCCACCCGCCCCCGGGGCCGCCTCCCGGCGGCTTCGGTCCCGCCGGGTCGTCCTGGCAGCCGGACCCGCCGCCGGGCGGCGGGCGGCGCATCGCGCTGGTGGCCGCGGTCCTCGTGGCGCTTGCGGCGATCGGGGTGGGAGCGGTGTTCGCGCTGGCCGGCAAGGACGGCGGCAAGACCGGTACCGGGGATCAGCCCTCGGGCACGGGTCCGCAGTCCTCCTCCGCATCGGGTTCCGCGTCCCCGTCGTTCGTGCTGCCGTCGCAGTGGCCGAGCGGTCTTCCCACCTCGCTTCCGTCGGGCTTCCCGACGAGTCTGCCGACGGTCCTGCCGACCGATCTGCCGACCCAGCTGTTCGGGTCCTGAGGGCTGCGGTTCTCCGTCACGCCGTCACGCTGTCACTCCGCCGGTACGGCCTGGACGTCGAGTTCGACTCTGATGGTCGCGCCGATCATCGCGATGCCGCGGGAGAGCATGGAGCGCCAGTCGAGCGTGAAGTCCTCGCGGTGCAGCTCGGTCGAGGCCGAGCATGCGACCCGGGTCTCGCCCATGATGCCGGTTCCGATGCCGAGGTACCGGCTGTCGAGGGTGACGTTGCGGCTGACGCCGTGCAGGTTGAGGACGCCCTGCACGGACCACCTGGAGCCTCCGCGGTGCACGAAGCGCTCGCTGGTGAACTGCATGTACGGGTAGTTGACGACGTCCAGGAAGTCCCGGGAGCGCAGGTGCTCGTCGCGCTGGGCGACCCCGGTGTCGATGCTGGCGGTCTCGACGACGACGTCGAGCCGGGAGTTCTCGATGCGGTCGGCTATCCAGAGGGTTCCCTCGAAGCGGTTGAACCGGCCGTGCACCTCGGCCAGTCCGATGTGCCGGGAGACGAACCGTACGGCCGTGTGGTCCGGGTCGATGCGCCAGGCGCCCGGTGCGGGCGTGGCGGGCAGCGGGGCCGGTTCCATGGCCACCGGGTCGAGAACGGTGCGCACACCCTCCGTCGTGCGGACGGAGCGGCGCACGGGCTGGAACCCCTCGGCGGTCACCGCGATGCTGTAGTCGCCGGGTGCGACGGTTGCGGCGAACCTGCCGTGCGGGTCGGTCTGTCCGTGCACGACCTCCTGGCCGTTCGGGTCCCGGACCGCGACCTCGGCTCTGTGCATCGGCAGTTGCACCGGATCGAGGACGAGACAGTCGAGTGCCCCCGCGCCGGGCGGAATCGGGGCGGTCTCCTGGGAGGGGGAACTCCGGTGACGGCGCAGCAGGGCGAGAACCATCCCAAACGGCCTTTCTGTGACCAGAAGGTGTGCAGATCAACTATCTCCGCATTCTGTCACTAGCCGGGTGAATCTGCTTCATCGCCTCAGAAAGCGTACTCTTTGGTGATTCCAGCCTTTGATTCGGGTATCGGGTGTCGGACGTGGTGACAGGCCGTGGCGGGGGGCGGGGCGCGGCCGGGCCCCCACGTCAGCCCCCAACCGGATAG
>NZ_JBSFWU010000084.1:0-34860 GCF_053594995.1 Streptomyces sp. NPDC002536 | reverse complement strand
CCGACGGCAAAGAACTCGAGGGACTGCTGGACGACTTGGCCCAGCGCGTCGAATCGATACGGTACGCGCTGGTGCTGTCCAACGACGGCCTGGTGACGGGGGCGAGCGCAGGCCTGGAGCGGGAGGACGCCGAGCACCTGGCCGCGGTCGCCTCGGGGCTGCAGAGCCTCGCCAGAGGAACCGGCAGGCAGTTCCGGGCGGGACGCGTACGTCAGACGGTGATCGAATTCGACGAGGGGGTCCTGTTCGTGACCGCCGCGGGCGAGGGCAGCTGTCTATGTGTCCTGGGCGGTGCCGAGACCGACATCGGCCGGGTCGCGTACGAGATGACGCTCCTCGTCCGTCGCATCGGCGAGCACCCGGGCGGCGCCGCGCGACAGCAGAACCCCCCGGGCCGACGGGCCCGCGAAGGCCGCTGACCTCGTACTCCGTGGCGGGACACCGGAGTTATCCACAGGCCTGGGCCGGTGTCGTCACCCTGCGCTACAGTCATCACTGTCGGTAGTCGATCGATGGCGGGGGAGAGTGTCATGACGGTACGTCAGGAGCAGGGGGTCCCGTTCGCGCGGGCGGCCCGGGAGCTGGGACTCACGCCCCGGGACTTCGAACTGGCCGTGCAGCTGGGGGAGGTGCGGACCCTCGTATGCGGTCCAGGCGGGCGGCGCCGGGTGCCGCAGGAGGAGATCGAGCGTCATCGGGCCGCCGGGGGATTCCCCGAGGCCCTGCGGTCCCGGCTGTGGGTGGTCGGCACCGCCGAGGGTGCCGAGCTGATGGGCATCAGCCCCTCCCGCTTCGGACGCCTCGCCCGCGGCGGCCACTTCGCGCCGGTGAGGTTCTATGTGAACCGGTACCGGGCCGTGGTCTGGCACTATCTCGCCTCGGACCTCGCGGAGTTCGCCGACCGCCGTCCCGAACTGCTCACCGGCCGCAGCCCCTTCCCGCTGCGCACGGCGCCGGAGGAGCGCACGGACCGGCGTCCGCGCAGCTGGCGGGCCCGCCGCGTCGAGCAGCTGACCGGCCGGGCCGAGGACGCCTGGCAGCGCGCGGCCGCCCTCGCGGCCGTGCTCGATCCGGTCCAGCTGGCCGATGCGGTGCCGGATCCGGACGAGCGCGCCCACTTGCGCCTGCTGCGTCCCGTCCTCGTCTCCGCCCGTCCGGTGGCCCCGGCCGCCCGTGAAGTGATCGATGCGCTGGTGGTGGCGGAGGATCCGGACGAGATCGAGTGGTACCGGCACTGCCTTGCGGCCGCTCTGCAGGAGGCCCGGGCGGACCGGTGCCCGCCCCGCAGGGTGGAGGGCCCGCCCCGGACCGTCCCGGACACCCCGGTACCGGACACTCCGCCGGTGCCGCCGGAGGCCGCCAGGCCGCACGGACTGCGCAGGCTGCTGTCGTGGCGGGGCGCCCGGCGGCCGGAAGCGGCTACAGCTGGCCGACGTCCATGATCCGCACCACGGCGCGGCCCTCCTCGTCGGAGGCGGCGAGGTCCACCTCGGCGGAGATGCCCCAGTCGTGGTCGCCGTTCGGGTCGGCGAAGGTCTGCCGGACCCGCCACAGCCCGTCCTCCGGACGCTCCTCGATGCTGAGCAGCTTGGGGCCGCGGGCGTCGGGGCCGGTCCCCAGCTCCTCGTACTCGTCCCAGTAGGCATCCATCGCCTCGCCCCAGCGGTCCTCGTCCCAGCCCGCGTCGGCGTCCATCTCACCGAGCTCGGCGACCTTGTCGAGAGCGGCCAGCTCGACCCGGCGGAACATCGCGTTGCGCACCAGCACCCGGAAGGCGCGGGCGTTGGCCGTGACCGGCTTGACCTGGTCGGCGCGGTCCTGCGCCTCCTCCGCCGACTCCTCCCCGGGGTTGGCCAGTTGCTCCCACTCGTCCAGCAGGCTCGAGTCGACCTGGCGGACCATCTCGCCCAGCCAGGCGATCAGATCCTCGAAGTCGTCGGACTTCAGGTCGTCCGGCACGGTGTGGTCCAGCGCCTTGTAGGCGCTCGCCAGGTACCGCAGCACGATGCCCTCGGTCCGCGCAAGATCGTAGAAGGAGGTGAACTCCGTGAACGTCATGGCCCGCTCGTACATGTCGCGGATGACGGACTTCGGGGACAGCGGGTGATCGCCGACCCAGGGGTGGCTCTTGCGGTAGACGTCGTAGGCGTGGGACAGCACCTCCTCCAGCGGCTTGGGGTAGCTGATGTCGGCGAGGCGCTCCATGCGCTCCTCGTACTCGATGCCTTCGGCCTTCATCGCCGCGACGGCCTCGCCACGCGCCTTGTTCTGCTGTGCCACCAGGATCTGCCGCGGGTCGTCCAGCGTCGACTCCACGACCGAGACCATGTCGAGGGCGTAGGAGGGCGACTCCGGGTCGAGGAGCTCGAAGGAGGCCAGGGCGAACGTCGACAGCGGCTGGTTGAGCGCGAAGTCCGACTGCAGGTCCACGGTCAGCCGCACGATGCGGCCCTCGGCGTCCGGCTCGTCGAGCCGCTCGACCACGCCGCCGTCCAGCAGCGAGCGGTAGATCGCGATCGCCCGGCGGATGTGCCGCAGCTGGTTCCTGCGGGGCTCGTGGTTGTCCTCCAGCATCCGGCGCATCGCCTCGAAGGCGTTGCCCGGACGCGCGATGACCGCCAGGAGCATCGCGTGGGTGACCCGGAAACGGGAGGTGAGCTGCTCCGGCTCGGAGGCGATGAGCTTCTCGAAGGTGTTCTCGGTCCAGTTGACGAAGCCTTCGGGGGCCTTCTTGCGGACCACCTTGCGGCGCTTCTTGGGGTCGTCGCCGGCCTTGGCGAGCGCCTTCTCGTTCTCGACGACGTGGTCGGGCGCCTGGGCCACGACGAAGCCGGCCGTGTCGAAGCCGGCCCGGCCGGCCCGCCCGGCGATCTGATGGAACTCCCGGGCGCGCAGCGTGCGCACCCGCTGGCCGTCGTACTTGGTCAGCGCGGTGAACAGCACCGTGCGGATCGGCACGTTGACACCGACGCCGAGGGTGTCCGTACCGCAGATGACCTTGAGCAGCCCCGCCTGCGCCAGCCGTTCCACCAGCCGCCGGTACTTCGGCAGCATCCCCGCGTGGTGCACGCCGATGCCGTGCCGCACGAAGCGCGAGAGGTTCCTGCCGAACTTGGTGGTGAAGCGGAAATTGCCGATGAGCTTGGCGATCTCGTCCTTCTCCTCGCGCGAGCACATGTTGATGCTCATGAGCGCCTGCGCCCGCTCGACGGCGGCGGCCTGGGTGAAGTGGACGATGTAGACGGGGGCCTGCTGCGTCTGCAGGAGCTCGGTCAGCGTCTCGGTGAGAGGCGTCGCGCGGTACTCGTACGACAGCGGGACGGGCCGGGTCGCGGAGCGGACGACCGAAGTGGGCCGGCCGGTGCGCCGGGTGAGGTCCTCCTCGAAGCGGGAGACGTCACCGAGGGTGGCGGACATCAGGACGAACTGCGCCTGCGGAAGCTCCAGGATCGGGATCTGCCACGCCCAGCCCCGGTCCGGCTCCGCATAGAAGTGGAACTCGTCCATCACGACCTGGCCGATGTCGGCGTCCTTGCCGTCCCGCAGGGCGATGGAGGCGAGGACCTCGGCCGTGCAGCAGATGACCGGCGCATCGGCGTTGACCGAAGCGTCACCGGTGAGCATCCCGACGTTCTCCGTGCCGAAGATCTTGCACAGGTCGAAGAACTTCTCCGACACCAGCGCCTTGATGGGCGCCGTGTAGAAGGTGACCTGGTCGTTGGCGAGCGCCGTGAAGTGCGCACCAGCGGCCACCAGGCTCTTGCCGGAGCCGGTCGGCGTGGAAAGGATCACGTTGGCCCCGGAGACCACCTCGATCAGCGCCTCCTCCTGAGCGGGGTAGAGCGTGATGCCCCGCTCCTCGGCCCAGGTCGAGAACGCTTCGAAAAGGGCGTCGGGGTCGGCATGGCTCGGCATCTGATCGATAAGGGTCACGTCTCCATACTGCCTGGTCCGGGGCCGGATCAGGGAACCGGGCGGCGGTGGACGACCTGCGGGCGGTTACGCTGAGTACCCGATCCGGCGTCAGAAAGAGGACTCCGGGTAGCAAAGGGGTGGAATCGAGCATGATGGGACCGGCGCACTCGTTGTCCGGAGCGGCCGCCTGGCTGGGGGCGGGTGCCGCCGCGGCGGCGGCAGGCCACGCGATGCCCTGGCCGGTGCTCGTCGTCGGGGCGCTGATCTGTGCCGGAGCGGCGCTCGCCCCGGACCTCGACCACAAGTCGGCGACCATATCGCGGGCGTTCGGTCCGATATCGCGGAACCTGTGCGAGATCATCGACCGCCTCTCCCACGCCGTCTACAAGGCGACCCGGATGAAGGGCGACCCCCGGCGCAACGGGGGCCACCGCACTCTCACCCACACTGCGCTGTGGGCCCTGCTGATCGGCGCCGGCGCCTCCGCGCTGGCCGTGACCGGCGGACGCTGGGCCGTGCTCGGCATCCTCTTCGTCCACGTGGTGCTTGCGGTCGAGGGCCTGCTGTGGCGGGTGGCCAGGATGTCCAGCGACGTCCTGGTCTGGCTCCTGGGCGCGGCGGGCGCCTGGATCCTCGCCGAGGTGCTCAACCGCCCGGGCAACGGATCCGACTGGCTGTTCTCCGGGCCCGGCGAGGAGTACATGTGGCTCGGCCTGCCCATCGTCCTCGGCGCCCTGGTGCACGACATCGGAGATGCGCTCACCGTCTCCGGCTGCCCGATCCTGTGGCCCCTGCCCATCGGCCGCAAGCGCTGGTACCCGGTCGGCTCGCCGAAGGCCATGCGCTTCCGCGCCGGCAGCTGGGTGGAGCTGAAGGTGCTCATGCCCTCCTTCATGCTGCTCGGCGCCCTCGGCGGGCTCGGGGCACTGGAGATCGTCTGACCGCCGGCTCCGCCGGCACCGCCGACAAAGCGGGCTCGGCAAGTGCGGTGCGTGATTGCGCCCCAAAGGGGCGCGGAGAACTGCGCGACCGGCCACGACGAGCCCGCAGTCGACGCACCGCACTTCTCGCTTCCCGCGGAGCGCTCAGCGGTGCCAGGACCGCCACAGCGCCGCGTACGGGCCGTCCGCCGCGACCAGTTCGTCGTGGCTGCCCATCTCGCTGATCCGCCCCTCCTCGGCCACCACGATCACGTCCGCGTCGTGGGCGGTGTGCAGCCGGTGCGCGATGGCCACGACCGTGCGGCCCTCCAGCACCTTCGCCAGCGAGCGCTCCAGATGCCGGGCCGCGCGCGGGTCGAGCAGCGAGGTCGCCTCGTCCAGCACCAGCGTGTGAGGATCGGCGAGCACCAGCCGGGCCAGCGCGATCTGCTGGGCCTGCGCCGGGGTCAGCGCCAGCCCGCCCGAACCGACCTCGGTGTCCAGCCCGGCCTCCAGCCCGCGTGCCCAGCCCTCGGCGTCCACCGCACCGAGGGCCGCCCACAGCTCGCCGTCCCCCGCGTCCGTACGGGCGAGCAGCAGGTTGTCGCGCAACGAGCCCACGAAGACGTGGTGCTCCTGGTTGACCAGCGCCACATGGCGGCGCACCCGCTCGGCCGGCATCCGCGCCAGCTCCGCGCCCCCGAGCGTCACCGCACCGGCCCGCGGCGCGTAGACCCCGGCCAGCAGCCTGCCCAGCGTCGACTTGCCCGCCCCCGACGGGCCGACGAGCGCCACCCGGGTGCCCGGACTGACGTCCAGGGACACCCCGTGGAGCACATCGCCGCCGGGCAGGTAACCGAAGCGCACCTCTTCCGCCCGCACCTCGCGCCCGGCCGGGTCCGCGCGCTCGTCCACGGCGCCGGACTCGATCTCGTGGACACCCACCAGCCGGGCCAGCGAGACCTGGGCGATCTGGAGCTCGTCGTACCAGCGCAGGATCAGCCCCACGGGCTCGGTGAGCATCTGCGCGAAGAGCGCACCGGTCGTCAGCTCACCCACCGAGATCCAGCCCTGCAGCACGAAGACGCCCCCGAGCACCAGGACCGCACCGAGCAGCAGGACGTGCGTCACATTGATCACGGGATAGAGGACCGACCGGAGCCACAGCGTGTAGCGCTCCCACTGCGTCCATTCGCGGATCCGGCGGTCGGAGAGGGACACCCGGCGCTCGCCCAGCCGGTGCGCCTCGACGGTCCGCCCGGCGTCCACGGTCTCCGTCAGCGACGCCGCGACGGCGGCGTACCCCGCCGCCTCGGAGCGGTAGGCACTCGGTGCCCGGCGGAAGTACCAGCGCCCGCCGACCACCACGACCGGGATCGCCACCAGCACGCTCAGCGCCAGGGGCGGAGCCGTGAGCGTCAGAGCACCCAGCAGCAGCCCTGCCCAGACGAAGCCGATGGCCAACTGCGGCACGGCCTCGCGCATGGCGTTCGCCAGCCGGTCGATGTCCGTGGTGATCCGCGACAACAGGTCGCCCGTCCCGGCCCGTTCCAGCACGCCGGGCGGCAGGGCCACCGACCGCACGAGAAAGTCCTCGCGCAGGTCGGCGAGCATCTGCTCGCCGAGCACCGCACCGCGCAGTCGCACTGCGCGGACGAAAACCGTCTGAACGGCCAGGGCGACCGCAAACAGCGAAACCGTACGGCCCAGATGAAGGTCCTGTGCACCGGACGACAAGTCCTCGACGAGCCCGCCCAACAGCCACGGCCCGACCATCGAGGCGATCACGGAGACCGCATTCGCGCCGACCAGCAGGGCGAAATCTCTGCGGTGCCTGCGCAGCAGACCCCTCACATAGCTCCGCACCGTCGACGGCCTGCCGACCGGCAGGGTCGTCGCCGACTCCGGAGCCGCCGGGTCGTAGGCCGGTGGTGCCACGCCGATCATGCCGACTCCTCGATCTGCTCGCCCGTCGCGGGTGTCCTCGACTCCACGAGCTCCCTGTCCGATTCCTCATCCGTCTGCCGGGTGACGACCGCGTGGTACACCGGGTCGCAGCGCAGCAGTTCACTGTGGGCACCCACCGCCGCCACCCGGCCGTCATGGACGAACACCACACGGTCCGCACGGTCGAGCAGCAGGGGGCTGGAGGTGAACACCACCGTCGTACGGCCGCGGCGCAGCCTGCGCACTCCCTCGGCGACCCGTGCCTCGGTGTGCGAGTCGACCGCCGACGTCGGCTCGTCCAGCACCAGCACCTCGGGGTCGGTCACCAACGACCGTGCCAGGGCCAGCCGCTGGCGCTGCCCGCCGGACAGCGAGCGGCCGCGTTCGGTGATCCGCGCATCCATCGGGTCGGCCGAGTCCGCGGCGGACGCGCGGGCCAGGGAGTCCAGCGCGTCTCCGCACTGGGCCGCCTCCAGAGCGGCTCCCGCCGGCACCGCGCCGGAGCAGGGCACGTCCAGCAGCTCCGTCAGCGTCCCGGACAGCAGGACGGGGTCCTTGTCCTGGACGAGCACTGCAGCGCGCGCCGCATCCAGCGGCACACCGTCCAGCGCCACACCGCCGAGCAGCACCGACGGCACCCCCGCCCCGGCTTCCGCGGCATGCCCGCCCAGCCGATCGGCGAGCAGGCCCGCGGCATCCGGATCGCCGCACACCACGGCCGTCATCTCCCCTGCAGGGGCGAGCAGTCCGGTCACCGGGTCGTACAAGTCGCCCGTCAGAACGGCCTCGTGCCCCTCGGCGTGCTCCGCAGGGGGCGCAGAGCGGTGCAGGGCCAGCACCCGGGCCGCGCGCTGCGCCGAGGGCCGGGAGAAGGAGTACGCCATGGCGATCTCCTCGAACTGCCGGAGGGGGAACAGCAGGAACGTGACCATGCCGTACACCGTCACCAGCTCGCCGACACCGATCCGGCCGTCCCGGGCCAGGCCGACCCCGTACCAGACCACGGCGATCAGCAACAGCCCCGGCAGGAACACCTGCACCGCAGCGATCAGCGCCCACATGCGGGCGCTGCGCACGGCCGCCCTGCGCACGTCCTGCGACGCACGACGGTAGCGGGAGAGGAACAGCTCCTCACCACCGATGCCGCGCAGCACCCGCAGGCCGGCCACGGTGTCCGACGCCAGCTCCGTGGCCCGTCCGGCCTTGTCGCGCTGTTCGTCGGCGCGCCGTGTCGCAGGCGGCAGCAGCGGCAGCACCGCCAGCGCCAGGACGGGCACACCCAGGGCGACCACGGCCCCCAGGGCGGGCTGGTAGACCACCAGGGCCACACACACCGCCACCGTGGTGAACGCCGCGGAGGCGAAGCGCGACAGGGCCTCCACGAACCAGCCGATCTTCTCGACGTCGCCCGTGGACACGGCCACGACCTCGCCCGCCGCGACGCGGCGGGTCAGCGCGGCGCCCAACTCCGCCGTCTTGCGGGCCAGAAGCTGCTGTATCCGCGCCGCAGCGGTGATCCAGTTGGTGACGGCCACCCGGTGCAGCATCGTGTCACCCAGGGTGGTGAGCGCGCCGAACAGCGCCATCAGGCCGCCCGCGAGCGCCAGTCGGGCGCCGGAGCGGTCCACGACGGCCTGCACGGCCAGGCCCACGGCCAGCGGGAAGAGGGCGACGGACGACATGTGCAGGATGCCCCACAGCAGGGCTTTCACCTGGCCACCCAGCTGGTTCCGGCCCAGCCAGAGCAGCAGGCGCGGGCCCGATCGGACGTCCGGTCGGCCGGGATCGGCATACGGAAGATCACGAATGTGCATGGCAACCCGGATTCGGCAGGGGAGTGGGAGGGAGCCGTGCAAGGCTCGCGTCACCGGGATGGCGAATTCAACTGGTTTTTCCGCACGCGCTGCGGATCAGGCCAACGGGGCACTGGTGCACGGCAGTACGAAGCGCTTCACTCCTGCCCCATGAAACGAATACTGTTCACTCTGTGCGCCGCTGCTGCCGGCCTGGTGCTGGGCGCGGGCCCGGCAGCGGCCGCAGAGCCGCCCGCCGAGTTCGGTACCCACTGGCACGACCCGGTCACCGCGGGCCCGCCCGTGTCCGTCCCGGACACCCCCTCCTGCCAAGTGACGGTCGCCGAAACCGAGTTCCGTGACTACACGCCCTACAAAGGCACCTACACGCCGCCCGCCAAGTGCGGTCACCGCTGGAACAAGGTCGTCCTGAGACTCGAAGGATCCGTGGCCGGGCGGCAGTACGACCGGCTCGGGTACCTGCACATCGGCGGTGTGGAGGTCCTGCGCACCTCGACTCCCGAACCCTCGCCCCAGGGCATCACCTGGAAGGCGGAGAAGGACGTCACACGATACGCCGCCACGCTGCGCGAGCAGCAGCCCGTCGAGATGCTCATCGGCAACACCGTGGACGGGACCTACACCGGCGTCATCAAGGTCAAGGCGACCCTGACCTTCTTCACGGCACAGGGCCGGGCGAAGGAGGCGGACACCCCCGACAAGGTCCTCACGCTGCAGGACGCCCGCACCGACGGTGCGGTGTACGAGGGACGGCTCACCACGCCGCGCAACAGCGAGCGCATCGTGGCCGAGGTGTACGCCACCGGATCGGGTGGCGGCTGCGAGGAGTTCTGGTACCTGGCGGTGCCGGACACCGCGCCGTACTCGTGCAAGACCAAGGACGGACCGTACCGAGAGGTGCAGGTCACGGTCGACGGCAAGCTCGCGGGAATCGCGGCACCGTTCCCGACCGTGTGGACGGGCGGATGGTCCAACCCCTTCCTGTGGTACGTGATTCCGGGCCCGCGCGCCTTCGACGTGCGCCCTGTGGAGTACGACCTCACCCCGTTCGCCGGACAGCTGAACGACGGGCGTCCCCACCGGATCGCCGTGTCGGTCACCGGTGTGCCCGCCGGGCAGAGCGGCTGGAGCACCCCCACCAACATCCTGGTCTGGCAGGACGCGAAGGCGGCGCACGTGACCGGCGCACTGCTCGCGAGCCGGGCAGGTGACCCCGTCAACACGACGTCCTACGAGCCGGGCGACGAACGCCGGTTGACAGCAGAGGGCGGGCACTCGCTCACGGTCGCGGGATACCTCGACACCTCGCACGGACGGGTCACCACGACTGTCACCCGCAGGCTCGCCGCAAGCTCCGCACACCGCTGGAACGCGGACGAATCGACGGACGCGCTGCAAGCACGCTGGAACGACGACGAGACGGTGACCGTCCACGGCCACGGTCCTGCGACCGTCACCAGCAACCGGCGCACCTACACCATGGACGGCGCGACGACCGTGGACAGCGGCAACCGGCTGCGCACGACGATGACCATGGGCGACCGCGCGGACACCACCGCCCTGCGGGGCGGACGGCGCACTGACTGGTCACGCTTGGACGACACCTACACGGGCGACGCCGCGTACAACCAGAACGTGCCCCGTGAACAGCGGCATGCCACAGGCGTCTCGCGCGAGCGCTACCGCCTCCTCGGACCGGACTCCTGCTACGACCGGACCCTGGCCACGGCCCAGGGAGAGCTGACGGAGGACAGCAGCGGCTGCTGAGCCGTGCTCCCGGGCGGAGTTCGCCGCGGCCTCACGGCTCCGGCGTCCCGGCGAACTCCGCCCGGATCGCGGCCGTGTGCTCGCCGAGCGCCGGCACCGGCCCCATCATCGCTTCCCGCCCGGCGACTTGGACGGGCGGCAGCAGGCCGCGCAGCGGACCGGCCGGCGAACCGAAGTCGCGCCACCGGTCGCGCGCCGCCAGCTGCGGATGGTCGGCCAGTTCGGCGACCGTCCGCAGCCGGGCGTTGGCGATTCCCGCCCGGTCGAGCAGGGCGACGACACCGTCCGCCGTGTGCGCGGCAAAACATTCCTCCACGAGGGCCGTCAGCTCCCCGTCGTGAGCGTGGCGCAACGGGTTGTCGGCGAAGCGCGGATCGCGGACCAACGCAGGTCGGCGCAGCACCTGTTCGCACAGGGTGACCCACTCCCGGTCGCTCTGCACGCTGAGGAAGACCTGTGATCCGCCCCCGCACCGGTAGTGACCGTAGGGGGAGATGGAGGGATGGCGGGCGGCACTGCGCGTGATGGGCGTGCCGCCGTACTCCTGGGTGAAATACGGATGGCCCATCCACTCCGCGAGCGCGTCGAGGAGGGAGACGGCGAGTGCTGATCCCCGTCCGGTGCGCTCGCGTTCGTAGAGGGCCGTCAGGATGCCCGTGCAGGCGTACATCGCCCCTGCGATGTCGGCCACGGAAATGCCGGGCCGGGCGGGCGAGTCCGCGGTGCCGGTGATCGAGACCAGCCCCGCTTCGCACTGGACCAGCAGGTCGTAGGCCTTCTTGTCGCGGTACGGGCCGTCCGGGCCGTAGCCAGAGACGTCGCAGGTGATCAGCCGCGGGTGCCGTGCGCGCAGCCGCTCACTGTCGAGCCCGAGCCGGTCGGCCGCGCCCGGGGCCAGGTTCTGTATGAACACGTCGGCACGGGCGAGGAGGCGGTCGAGCAGCGCGCGGTCGGTCGGCTCCTTGAGGTCCAGGACGACGCTCTCCTTGCCGCGGTTGACCCACACGAAGTAGGCGGAGAGGCCCTTCACGCTGGAGTCGTACTCACGGGCGAAGTCGCCGCGCCCCGGACGCTCGATCTTGATGACGCGTGCGCCGAGGTCGGCGAGCTGGCGGGTCGCGAAGGGCGCTGCCACGGCCTGTTCGAGAGCGACGACCGTGATGCCGTGCAGGGGCGGTTCCAACGGGGCTCCTCCCGGTCAGCCATCAGTCTGCACGATCATATGACCGGCCCTGTGGACAACTCGGCGCACGGCGAAGGCGCTTCTCCTACGGTGAAGGTCGGGAAGCGGCCGGTCGGGTGGGTCGCAGGAGGTAGGCGTAGCTGTAGTCACGGTCGGCGTGCAGCAGGTAGGCCTCCAACGGCGGCGCACCCCACGAGTCGTTGCCGCCCACGCCCGTCTGGCGGTGGTTGACACCCAGGACGGTCCCGTCCCCGCGTTTCAGCTCGTGGGGATGGCGTGGGCCCTCAAGATCGAAGGGAGACCAGGGCAGCGCGCTGATCTCCAGCAACCGACGGGTGTCGCCGTGCGCGGCGGCGGAGTCGGCCAGGATGCACAGTCCCGAGCCGTCCCGCGCCGTGAGCGAGGCACTGCGCACATCGACGGCGTTGCCCGCCTGCTGCGGGCGCGCATACGGCATGAGGGAGGAGTCCGCAGTGTCCAGGGAAACGCGATGGCGGCCGACGAAGGCGCTGGTCCGCCGGTCCTGATAGTTCTCGTGCGGTCCGCACCCGTACCAGCCGAGGTCTGCGAACTCTCCCGGCACCGTCAACAGCGCGCCCATCAGCGGAAGATCGGGGAGGCCGGCGCCGGGCGCGAGGGTGTGCTGCACGTGCAGGTCGCCGTCGCCGTGCACGGTGAAGACGGTGGTCCAGCGGGAGGCCGCCGGAGCAGTGGGCAGGTCGGCCGTGACGGTGATCGTCACTTCGGCGGGTGAGGGTCGGTCGACCTCGATCCCCGTCACGGTCCGCCGGGCACCGGCGTCCCGCCAGGTGCGCGAGGTGATCTGGGCGCCGCGGCCGATGTCGTTGTCGGTCGGGCCGCGCCAGAAGTTGGGGACGGGTCCGTCCGTCAGCAGAGTCCGGTCATGACAGCGGAAGGTGGTGAACGAACCGGTGAAAGCGTCCAGTACGAGTTCGAGGCGGGATCCGGTGACGGTGACGGCATGCGGGGTCCGGGCGACCCGGAGCGCGGGCCTGCGCGAAGCACGGCGCTCCGGGGGCGGAGCGCCGTGCCAGGGGAGCGCGAGCTGTTCGGCGGCGATGACATGACCCGCCTCGGCCCATCGCGCGCCCTCCCGAAGTACGCAGCAGACGTTCAGCCAGTATTCGGCGCCCGGTTCCGGCTTCTCCGGTGGTTCGAGCGGCAGGGTCACGGTCACGGTCCGGCCGGGTGCGGCCTCCGGTGCGGGGGCGGTTCCCCGCTGGACGGGGGTGCCGTCACAGGTGACCTCCCACCGGAGGTCGTAGGCCTCCAGCCCGGTGAACAACTGCCGGTTGGTGATCCTCACCGTGCCCGCTTCGGTGCCCGCTCCCGTGCCTGCGTCCGGCGCCGCAGAGGTGAACTGTACCGGTTGGTACACCTTCTTGACCTCGTGGAGCGCAGGGTGCGGGGTGCGGTCCGCGGCCACGAGACCGTTGCAGCAGAAGTTGCCGTCGGAGAGGGAGCCGGCGCCCCAGTCCCCGCCGTAGGAGAGGTAGGTGCGGCCGGAGTCGCCCGGCACCGGGAGGCGCACGGCCTGGTCGGCGAAGTCCCAGATGAAGCCGCCGTGCAGCGTGGGATGGGCCTCGATGACGTCCCAGTACTCCTGGAGGTTTCCGGTGCTGTTGCCCATCGAGTGCGCGTACTCGCACAGGATGTACGGCTTGGGGTTGCCGGACAGCCCGTAGGCGGCCACCTCCGCCGGCCCGGCGTACATGTGCGATTCGACGTCGGCGACGTCGTTCATGCCCTCGTAGTGCACCGGCCGGGAGGGGTCGCGGTGGTGCACCCAGTCGGCCATGGTCCGGAAGACACCACCCTGGCCTGCTTCGTTGCCCAGCGACCACATCACCACGCAGGGATGGTTCTTGTCGCGCTCGACCAGGCTGCGCACGCGGTCGAGGCAGGCGGCCGTCCACTCGGGCAGGTCCGCAGGCAGGCTGTCCCGTACCTCGTGCGTCTCCAGGTTGGCCTCGTCGATCACATAGAGGCCGTATTCGTCGCACAGCTCAAGCCAGCGAGGGTGGTTGGGGTAGTGGGAGGTGCGGACGGCGTTGATGTTGTGCTGCTTCATGATGCGGATGTCCTCGACCATCCGCTGCTCGGTGACCGCCTGTCCGTGGTCGGGGTCGGTCTCGTGCCGGTTGACGCCCCGGAAGACCAGGGGCCGGCCGTTGACGGTCAGTTCTCCCGGGCCGCAGAGGACGGTGCGGAAGCCGACTCGTGTGCGCTGGACATCAATGATATGCCCCTGAGAATCGGCCAGTTCGAGCGTGAGGAGGTACAGGGCGGGATGCTCGGCCGACCACAGGGCGGGCCGGGTCACCCGGGCGCCGAGCTCCACGGTCGCCTCGGGCGAACCGTCGAAGCGGACCGTGCCGGTGAGGGTGAGCACCGGGGTGCTCCCGGTGTCGTGAAGGGTCGCCTGCAGCCGGTGGGGGCCGGGCCGGGGGTCCTGGCGGGAGCGCACGGTCGCGGTCACGATCAGCTCGGCGTTCCGGCAGTCGGCATCCAACTCGGTGCATACGAACAGGTCGTGGACATGGACCGGGGAGACCGCATAGAGGTACACGTCGCGGAAGATGCCGGACAGGTCGATCAGGTCCTGGTCCTCGAGCCAGCTCCCGCTGGACCAGCGGTAGACCTCCACGGCGAGGGTGTTCAGGGGTTCGTCCGCGCCCGTGCGCACATAAGGGGTGAGGTCGAACTCGGCGGGCGCATAGCTGTCCTCGCTGTAGCCCACCAGCCGGCCGTTGACCCACACGCAGAACGCGGACTTGACCCCCTGGGAGGAGAGGAGGACGTGCCGTCCCGTCCAGGCACGGGGGACGGTGAAGGTGCGGCGATAGGAGCCGACCGGATTGAAGCCGGTGGGCACGTGCGGAGGTGCGGGCTGCTCGTACCCGCTCCAGGGATAGCGGACGTTGAAGTAGACCGGCTCCGGATACCCCTGCAGCTCCCAGTTGCCGGGCACGGTGATCCGGTCCCAGCCGGAGTCGTCGAAACCGTCGGTGAAGAAGTCCGCGGGCCGCTCGCCGGGGTTCCGCGACCAGGTGAAGCGCCAGTCGCCGTTGAGCGAACGGTAGTAGGGGGAGGCCTCAGGCTGGCCGCCGAGGGCGGAGCCAAGGTCTGCGAACGGGACGAGAGGGGTACGGGCAGGCTCCCGGTTCACCTGGAAGATCTCGGGAGCGGAGAGCCACTCGCACATGGGCCGACTCCGGGGCGCACGAGAGGAAACAGGAGGCACCAGGATCGAACAGAACCGATAAAGGTCACAACCCCCACGCGGATACGGACTCACGCGTCACGGCTTGTTCACCGTGTTGTTCACCGTGCGGACGGGCCTCGTGCACGAGGATCACGTCCAGCGCGCGCGGGCCGTGCACGCCCTCCACCCGGTCGAGCTCGATGTCGCTGGTCGCGGAGGGGCCCGAGATCCAGGTCAGGGGCCGTGCGGGGGCCAGGCGCCCGAGGGCCTGCGGTACCGAGTCCACGACCTGGTCGGCCGTTCTCACCACGCACACGTGATGGTCGGGGACGAGCGTGAGGCGACGGCGCCCCTGATCGGGGCCGGCGTCGAGTACCACGGTGCCGGTCTCGGCGATCGCCAGGGCGCACCCGGTGACCACGCTGTTCACGGCATCCAGCTCCCGTGCCGTGAGATCGGCGGAGTCGGGCACCTGCTCCACGGCTGCCCGCGCGAGCCACTCGGCGGGCAGCCCGGCCGGGACGGCCACACGCCGTGCTCCGCGTCGGCCGAGCAACTCCGCGAGCAGCGCGGGCAGTCCGGCCGCGTCCACGCGGTGCACGACGGCACGGTAGTCGGCGAGGTTCTCCGCGAGCAGGTCCACGGACTCGGCGGGGGTACGCGTCCCGTGGGTGCGCAGGTAGTCGCGCGGGACGGGGTGGTCCTGCGGACGCTCGTGGGCCGGTACGTCGGCGAGGGCCCGGCGCACCCGGGCCAGGATCCGGTCCCTGCTGGTGCCGCTCATGCCGTGCCTCCGCGGGTGCGGGACCACCAGTCGCGGAACGGTTCCGCGGGCAGCGGGGGCAGTTCGCGCGTGTCGGACCAGGCACGGCCCGGACCCGGCAGCCGCCGTGGGTGGAGGCGGCGGGTGCGGGCCGCGAGACGCTGGGCGCGGCGCAGTGCCCCGGGGTGGTCGAACGTCCAGCCGGCGGCGTGCATCATCGCGCGCTCGGCGAGGTGCCTCCTCGCCGGCTTGACGACGGTCCGGACACCGCGGGTCGTGACCTCGCCGCCCTGGACGACGCGTTCGCGCAGGTGCACCAGGACCTCGGGGATGTCGATGGCGACCGGGCACACGTCGTAGCAGGCGCCGCACAGGGAGGAGGCGAACGGGAGGGACTCCTCCAGAGGAGAGGCGAGGCCGCGGAGTTGAGGGGTGAGGACGGCGCCGATGGGGCCCGGGTAGGGGGAGCCGTAGGCGTGGCCGCCTGCGCGCTCGTACACGGGGCAGACGTTGAGGCAGGCCGAGCAGCGGATGCACCGCAGCACCTGCCTGCCGGTCCGGTCGGCGAGGGCGTCGGTGCGGCCGTTGTCGAGCAGGACCAGATGGAAGGAGCCCGGGCCGTCGCCGTCGGTGGTGCCCGTCCACATCGAGGTGTACGGGTTCATGCGCTCGGCGGTGGCGGAGCGGGGCAGGAGCTGGAGGTAGATCTCCAGGTCCTGCCAGGTGGGGACGGTTTTCTCGATGCCGACGACGGAGATGAGGGTCTCCGGCAGGGTGAGGCACATCCGCCCGTTGCCCTCGGACTCGACGACGACGAGGGTGCCGGTCTCGGCGATCATGAAGTTGGCGCCGGAGACGGCGACCTTGGCGCGGAGGAACTTCTCGCGCAGGTGCAGCCGGGCCGCCTCGGCGAGGTCTGCGGGCCGGTCGGTCAGCCCGGCCGGTGCCGGGCGGCCCCAGTCGGCCATCCGGGTGCGGAAGATGTCACGGATCTCGCCGCGGCTGCGGTGGATCGCAGGGACGAGGATGTGGGAGGGGAGGTCGTCACCGAGTTGCACGATGAGTTCGGCGAGGTCGGTCTCGTACGCCCGGATACCGGCCTGTTCCAGTGCGGCGTTGAGGCCGGTCTCCTGCGTCGCCATGGACTTGACCTTGACGACCTCGGTCTCGCCGGTGGCCCGGACGAGGTCGGTGACGATGCGGTTCGCCTCGTCGGCGTCGGCTGCCCAGTGGACGGTGCCGCCGGCCCGGGTGACGTTCTCCTCCAGCTGGAGGAGGTAGCGGTCGAGGTGGCGCAGGGTCCGGTCCTTGACGGCGGCTCCGGCGGCGCGGAGCCGGTCCCAGTCGTCCAGTTCGGCGACGGCGGCCGCCCGTTTGGCGCGGATGGTGTGGGTGGCGCGGCGGAGGTTGGCCCGCAAGGTGGCGTCGCCGGTGGAGACCGCGGCGGCCTCCGGGAAGGCGGGCATGCCCAGGTAGGTGCGGCTCACAGGAGGCTTCCGTCCGTGGAGGCCAGGATCTCCGCGATGTGCACGGGGCGCACGGGGGAGCCCTGGCGGGCGAGGGTGCCGCCGATGTGCATCAGGCAGGAGTTGTCGGCGGTGCACAGCACCTGCGCGGCCGTCCCCGTCACGGCGCGGGCCTTGTCCGTGCCCATCGCGGCGGACACGGCCGGGTTCTTGACGGCGAAGGTGCCGCCGAACCCGCAGCACTCCTCCGCGCCCGGCAGCTCCCGCAGTTCGAGGCCTTCGACCGCCTCCAGCAGCCGGCGGGGGCGGTCACCGAGGCCCAGGACACGCAGTCCGTGACAGGTGGGGTGGTAGGTGACGGTGTGGGGGAAGCGGGCGCCGACGTCGGTCACTCCCAGGACGTCGACCAGAAACTCGGTCAGCTCGTAGGTCTTCGGTACCACGGCCGCCGCCGCCTCGGCCAGTTCCTCGGCCCGGCCGGTCGTGTGCTCCTCGGCCGCGGCGCGAGCGGCGATCCGGGGGTAGTTGTCACGGACCATGGCGGCGCAGGAGCCGGAGGGCGTCACGATGACGTCGTGGTCGCGGAAGGCCCGGGCGAGGCCGAGCACGAGGGGCTCGGTGCGGTGCCGGTAGCCCGTGTTGTAGAGGGGCTGCCCGCAGCAGGTCTGGGCCATGGGGAAGTCGACCTGGACGCCGAGCCGTTCCAGCAGTGCGACCACCGCGCGCCCGGTGCGGGGGAAGAGAGTGTCGTTGACGCAGGTGACGAACAGTCCCACGCGCATGGCAGCCCCGGCACCTCCATGATCGTCCGTCGCTTCATACTGCCGCAGCCGGCGCGGTCTGTGAAGCACCCCTCCCGCCCGGCGGATCCCGGGGCGGAAGGAACAATGGCCCCATGACCGACACTTTCCGCACCCACGTCCTGGACGTCACCACCGGCCGTTCCGAGACGGTGTACGACCTGACGGGCGACTGCGAGGGCTTCCTGCGCGAGGCGGCGGGCGGCCGGGACGGGCTGCTCAACGTCTTCGTGCCGCATGCGACGGCGGGCGTCGCCGTCCTGGAGACGGGCGCGGGCAGCGACGACGACCTGCTCGCGGCCCTGCACGACCTGCTCCCCGCCGACGACCGCTGGCGCCACCGGCACGGCAGCCCGGGCCACGGCCGCGACCACGTGCTGCCCGCACTGGTACCGCCCCACGCGACGCTGCCGGTCGTCGGCGGCCGACTGGCGCTGGGGACCTGGCAGTCCGTGTGCCTGGTGGACACCAACCGGGACAACCCGGACCGCCAGGTGCGACTGAGCTTCCTCGGCTGAGAGCGCCGGGGCCGGCCCGTCAGTCCTTCTGTGCCGACGGCGGCAGCCGGCGCAGCTTCACCGGAGTCTTGGTGCCGAAGGCCCAGTTCAGCATCTTCACCGCGTCCGGGTAGCGGTTGACGGGGTCGTTGAGGATGACGCCCACAACTGTGCGCTTGCCGCGCTGGGCGGCGAAGACCAGGCAGGGGCCGGCGGCGGTGCCGGTTCCCGTCTTGATGCCGATGGCGCCCTTGTAGGACCCGAGCAGCTTGTTCGTGTTGTCCCAGTAGTAGGTGCGGTTGACGTTCGCCGCCTTCTGCTGGGTGGTGGTCGTCCTGACCACCGTGCCGAACGTGGCGCTCGTCAGCGCGTGCCGGGCGAGCTTGGCGGAGTCGCGGGCGGTGGTGTAGTTGTTCCCGGCCTGCGATATGCCGTCGAACGAGTCGTACTTGGTGTTCTTCATGCCCAGCTCGGCGGCCTTCCGGTTCATCTTCGCGATGAACGAGGCCGTCCTGGTCGCCTCGGTGCCGCCGGTGCCGAAGGTGTCGGCGAGGGCGTTCGCGGCGTCGCAGCCCGACGGGAGGAGGAGGGCGTACGTCATCTGACGGACAGTCAGTTTGTCGCCTGTGCGCAGGTCCGCCGTGCTCGCCCCGGTGCGCTCCACATAGTCGCGGTAGGACTGCTTGACGGTGATCTGCCGGTTCAGGTCGAGGCCGGGGGTGTCCAGGACGGTCACCGCGGTCATGACCTTGGTGGTGCTGGCCATCTGCCGCCTGGTATCGGCGTCCTTGCCCCACAGCTCCCGATCGGTGCCGTCGTCGAGCAGGAACGCACCCTTGGCGGCTATGCCCGACGGGCCGCTCTGCGCTTCCGCGGCCGTCGCCGGGAGGGCCACCGCTGCGGCCACGGCCGAGGCGACTGCGGCAACAGTCCACCGACGGGCCGGTCTTCTCCCAGTTCGCTCCATGTGGCTACCTTTTCCTCGCGTGTTGGGATGAGTGAGATGGGTGAGCAGATAATCGCACCCGCCGTCGCGCGAGGAGAACCCAGGACCGCCTCAGTCGCCTGCTGCCACCCATGTGTAGGCCTGCTCGGCGTCGAACTCCTCCTGCCCGCCTGCGAATACCAGCCCTGCGGTGGTGTATCCCGCGTCCTGCGGCATCCCGGCGGCGTAGGGCACGGCGATGCAGCGCATTCCGGCCCGGTGCGCCGCCTCCGCGCCCGGTGCGGCGTCCTCCACCACGACACACCTCCCGGGCGCGACCCCCAGCCGGCGCGCGGCCTCCAGGAAGACATCCGGTTCGGGCTTGCCGTGCGGTACTTCCTCCGCGGAGACGGCGACGGGAAAGAAGACGGACAGCCCGGTGGCGGACAGCACCGTCCCGATCGTTCCGAGCGAGGAACCGGACGCCACCGCGAGCGGGATCCCCGCCGCGTGCAGCCGCTCCACGAACTTGCGCATTTCGGGGAACACTTCGGTCCCGGCCGCGGCCAGTTCCAGATAGTGGCGGTTCTGCAGGGCGAGCAACTCGGCGGCGGGTGCCTCGATGCGGTACGCGCTCCGCAGCGCCTCCAGTGTTTCGAGGGTGCCGATGCCGATGAAACGGCAGTGGTCCTCCCAGGTGAACTCGTGCACGCCGTAGTGGGCGAGCGTTCTCTGCCCTGCCGCGTAGTAGTTCGGCTCGCTGTCCACGAGCGTTCCGTCGAGATCGAAAATGACCGCAAGCTTTTGGGGCGTGACCATGCGCCCAGGATGCCAAGCCGGGAGGCCGCGGCCGCGGAACCCCCGGCTCAGGAAGTCTTCTGCGCCGCCGTCCGCCCCACGGCCTCCACCAGGGGCACCATCCGGTACGGCACCCGCTCGCGCAGCACCATCTCCGTACGCGTGCGCACCACGCCCGGCAGCCGGACCATCAGCTGGATCACATCCTCCAGGTGGGCCGCATCGCGCGCGACCACGCGCGTCATCACATCGCCCCCGCCGGTGATCGAGAACGCCTCGATGATCTCCGGGATCCCGGCCAGGGCATCGGCCACCGTGTCCAGATGGCCCTGGGTGACCTCGATGTGGACGAAGGCCAGCACCGGATGGCCCAGAGCGGCGGGGGACAGCCGGGGGCCGGTGCCCGTGATCACCCCGTCGCGCTCCAGCCGGTCGAGCCGCGCCTGCAGGGTGCCGCGCGCGATGCCGAGCACGCGCGCGTACTCGCGCACACTCGTCCGGGGCTGCTCCAGCAGCAGCTTCAGGATCCTGGCGTCCAGCGCGTCAACGGCCACAGGCAGGGCTTCCTTCTGGTCGGCGGTCCAGGGCCGCGACTGTACCAATGGCCCAGCCATCCGCCGCCCTCCGGCACCCGATGGCTGCAGGATCATCCCACCGCCGTGGGCCCGGGTCCGGGGATCCATCGCCTCGGCCGCCGCGCAGGTCGGCCACTGGCCTCGTATCGGCCCGCATCCCGGCCACAATACTGGGCCAATGGCACAGAATATTTCGCATCTCTTGAGCCAACGGGAGGTCTGATGTTGTGATGGTGGTGTCGATGGCGCTGCGGGTCTCCGCGGCGCCTTTTTCATGCCGGTATGCAGGGAGCGAAATCTGTGCTGAAGCGGGCGTTCGTGGCTCCGGACCCGGGGAGGCTGCGGCTGCGGAGTGCTGCCCGGGCCGTCCTCGGTGTCGGTCTGGCGGTGGCGGTCTGCGGTCTGGCCGGCCATTCCCTTGTCGCGGCCGTCATCGGCGGGCTCGCCGCGCTTCTCGCGCTCTTCACGGTCACCGACACGACCGTCCGCGGACAGGCGGTCACCACCGCCCTGCTGCCCGCAGTCGGCTTCCCCGTACTCGCCATGGCGGCGATGCTGCACGGTCAGCCCCTGGTGCGCGACGCGGCCTTCCTCGCCGTCATGGGAGCGGGCGTCTACGCCCGGCGCTGGGGACCGCGCGGCCACGCGCTCGGGGTGTTCGCGTTCATGACCTTCTTCGCGACGCAGTTCCTGCACGCCGTGCCCGCGCAGCTGCCCGAGCTCTGCACGGCCGTCACCTGCTCCCTCCTGATCTCCTCGACCGTCCGCTTCGGCCTGTGGTGCTACGAGCGCCGGCTGCCGCCCGCCGCCGCGCCCGCCCCGCCCGGCGGATCCGGGCTCGCCCGCACGACCACCCGCCAGGCGGTCCAGGCCGCGCTCGGCGGCGCCTTCGCCCTCATGGCCGGGCAACTGCTGTCCGACCAGCGCTGGTACTGGGCCGTCGGCGCCACGTGGTGGATCTTCGTGAACACTGCCTCCCGCGGCGAGACCCTCGTGCGGGGCTTCCGGCGGGTCCTCGGCACCGTGCTCGGCATCGCCGCCGGAGGCCTCGTCGCCATCCCGCTGCACGGAGCGCCGGTGCCCTCGGCGGTCCTCATCGCCGTGTGCGTCTTCGGGATCTTCTACTCGGCTCCCGTCTCCTACACGTGGATGATGTTCGCGGTGACGCTGATGGCCGGACTGCTCTACGGGCTCCTCGGCGTCCTGAACCCCGCCCTGCTCGTCCTCCGGCTGACCGAGACCGGGGCCGGGGCGCTCGGCGCCGCCCTGGCCGTGCTGCTCGTGCTGCCCGTGACCACGCACGCCACCACCGACGCCTGGATCCGGCGCGCGCTGCACTGCGTGCACGCCTGCGCCGCCGAGGCCGCGGCGCGCCTCGCCGGCTCCACGATCGCGGACCCGGCGGCCCGGGTCGCCGAACTGGAGCTGCTGCTCGGCCGGGTACGGCTCTCGCTCGCGCCTCTGGTCCACCCGTTCAGCCCGCTGCGCGCCCGCAAGGAGAAGGCGCGGCGCGTGCTCGCCCTCCTCGACGACTGCGCCCGCGAGGTCCGGGGCCTGGCGGCCGTCGCCGCGGACCCGGTGGCCTCGCACGACGACCGCCTCACTGCCGCCTGCCTGCGCGTGGAGTCCGCGGTGGAGGCGCTGACCACGCCGGGGACGGAGCGCGGCACGGCTGCTGCAGCGGCAGTTGCGGAGCGCGCCGAGGCGGCGCCCGCCGCGCTCGTCCATCTGCACGGCCTGGAGAGGGCGCTGGGGGAACTGGCCGCACCCCTGCACAGCACCCGTCCGTCACCGCTGGTCGGAGCCTGACCCGCGCCGGGGCAGGGGGAGGCGGTCCCGAGCCTCCGGAGAGGATGAGCCGCTGCATGTGCTGAAGGGCCGGAGAGGGTCGAGCCCGAGTTCGTCCCGGAGGATCGTCCGGAGCTCCTGATACACGCGCAGGGCGTCCGCCCGGCGGTCGCACCGGTGGAGGGCGGTGATGGGACAGGAGGCGCGACCCTTCCGTGAGGTCCCCCGTCTTCAGCAGTGCCTCTCCCTGCCAGGTGAGCCGCTGGAAGACCTCGGCGTCGACCTGTTCCGGCGCGGCGTGCAGCATGGGAGCGCCTCCTGGCCGTTGTCCCCGAGAGCCACCAGGATCTGCTCGAACGCCCTCTGTTCGTGCATCTGGCCATCGTCCGTCCCGACGAGCGTCGCACATCAGTGATGCCCGGGCTGTCGGCGCGTCCGTGTAGCGTCGGTGACCATGGGGACCGACGCGGGGAGGGACGGCGCAATGGCCGACAACGGACGGTGCGGACAGCGGGCGTACATCGGCTCGTTCACCGAGGCGGGCGGCCACGGCGTCACCGTCGCCGAAGTCGACCCCGATTCGGGTGCGTTGACGCCGGTGTACGCCACCGATGCCGTTGCGAACCCGTCGTTCCTGGCGCTGTCCCCCCGCGGTGACGTGCTCTATGCCGTGAGCGAGACCGACGAGGGGGCCGTCGCCGCGTTCTCCCTGGCCGACCCGGCCGGACCCCGGCTCCTCGGCCCGGCCGTGCCCGTGGGCGGCGCGGGGCCCACCCACCTCGCCGTCGCCGGCGGGCGGCTGTTCACGGCCAACTACGGCTCGGGCAGCGTCAGCGCGCTGCCCCTCCGCCCGGACGGTTCCCTCGCGGCCCCCGCGGCCGTGCTGCCGCACAAGGGCGGCGGTCCGGTGGCCGAGCGGCAGGAGGGGCCGCATGCCCACGCCGTCGTTCCCGACCCGTCCGGTGCCTGGCTGCTCGCCGCGGACCTCGGTACGGACACGGTGCACGTCCACGCGCTCGACCCCGCGACCGGCCTCCCCACCCCGCACCGGGAGGCCGCGCTGCGCCCGGGGAGCGGGCCCCGGCAGCTGGTCTTCCACCCGCGCGGCCACCGGGCCTACGTGGTCGGCGAGCTCGACTCGACGGTGACCGTGTGCCGGTGGGACGCGGCCGCAGGGGTGCTCTCGGCGGACGGGCCCGGAGCCGCCGCGGCGCCCCCGGGCGCCGGCGCGCCCAACTACCCCTCGACCGCCGTCGTCTCGCAGGACGGCCGGTTCCTGTGGGTGGCCAACCGCGGCCACGACAGCATTGCCGTCTTCACGCTCGACCCGGACGGCGGTGCGCCCGCGCTGCGCGCCACCGTGGGCTGCGGCGGCCACTGGCCCCGCCACCTGGCCGCACATCCCGGCGGCCGGCTGCTGTACGTCGCCAACGAGCGCTCCGGCGACGTCAGCTGGTTCACCGTGGACCCGGACACGGGCATACCCGTGCAGGCGGGCGCGACCGCGGCACCGGCCGCCTCGTGCGTGGTCTTCGCCTGACCACCAGCCGACGCCCGGCCGTTCGCCGGGCGGTCCGGGAAACGGCCCGAGGCCTCCCCTCGGCGGGGAGGCCTCGGATGGGCGGTGGTCGCCGGCGGTGGTCAGCGGAGCGACATGCCGCCCGGTCCCGCGGCCGACGGCATCGAGATGCCCAGCACCTCCGTGTACTTGGCCAGGGCGAGCCTGCCGATCGCGGGGTACGCGCCCAGGGCCTCGGCGGTGGCGCAGCCCGCCTCCTTGGCCGCCATGCCCGGCAGCGCCTCGTCGGCCTCGGGGCCGATCAGGCAGGGCGCCAGCGCGAGGTTCCGGGAGCCGGAGGCGCGCAGCTGGTCGGCGGCCCGGGCCACGGCGCCGTCCTCGTCCAGCGCGGCGGCCAGCACAGGCACCGCGAGGCGCGCGGAGAGCAGCATGCCGGTGATGCCCGCGGCCTGCGCCGCCTCCTCGCCGCCGATCGTCGCGAGGACGATGCCGTCCGCGGCGGTGGTGACGGTGAAGAGCCGGGCCCGGTCGGCGCGCGCCAGACCGGCCTCGGAGAGCCGCACGTGCAGGGCCTCGGCGAGCAGCGGGTGCGGGCCGAGGGCGTCGGTGAGCTCGCAGGCGGCGCCGCTGTTCATGACCGCCTGGCGTATCCGGCGCAGCACCGCGCTGTCCGGCCCCGCGAGCAGCGGGATCACCACGGCGTCGGGCGCCTGCGCCCAGGCGTCGGCGACGGGCTCGCCGGCCTCCGCCTCCGCCGCGGCCGCCTGCTGGGCGCGTGCGGTGCGCTGGGCGGCGGCGTGGCCGAGGACGGCGTCCAGGGCCGGGTAGCCCGGCTCGTCGGCCACGGCCGCGTGGTCCACGTAGCCGATGCGGGCGTCGAGCCCGGGGAGCTCCGACCGGGCGATGCTGAGGATCTCCTCGGCGAGGCGGCGCATGGCGGTGTCGGGCGTCCCGGGCACGGCGAGCACCAGCGGGGGCGCACCCGTCGGAGCGGCCACGGGCTCGGGCCGCCGGTGCCGCCCGGGCTGGCGGGGGCGAGGCATTCGTACTGGCAGGCCGGACGTGGGCCCTGTGGGGGAGCTCATGCGCCCGCATGTTAGCCGTTCATCGGACTCGGTCGTTCGGGCGGGGGTAACTGAACAGGGTCGTGCAAGGTATGTCTGGATTCAATCGCCGCTCAATCACCGCTCAATCGGCGGTTCATCCGGTGCACACGGATGCGTTCAGCAAACGACGTGGAGTAGTGACCCATCGGCAGGCAGTAACAGAGTGTCCGTCAGCAGCGCGGCTGCCACGCACAATGCACCGTCGAGCGGGCCGCCCGCGGCGGCCGTCAGCCGGGCGCCGGGCAGTTGCTCGTGCAATTCCCGGCGTACCGGCGCGAGCAGTGGTTCACCGATGCCGAACAGCCCGCCGGTGAGCGCCACTTCGCACACTGCGGGCTCCGTCGCGGACGGTTCCGGAACGCGGGGACGGACCGCGGCGGCGGCCTCGGCGATGTGCCGTGCAGCGGACTGCAGGATGCCCGCGGCGACCTCGTCGGCCGCGGCGCACCGGGCGACTTCGGGGGCGAAGGAGGCGAGCACGGCCGACCGGTCGGCGCGCGGATAGAGTTTCCCGGGCAGCCCGGCTGCCGGCCCGAAGACCGCTTCGAGCTGTTCCAGCAGCGCGGCCGAACCGCCCGCGCGCCCGTCGTGTGCACGCAGCGCCGCCTCCAGCCCGGCGCGCCCGATCCAGGCGCCGCTCCCGCAGTCGCCCAGCAGGTGTCCCCACCCGTCGGCGCGCCGCCAGCCGCCCTCGGGGGACAGGTCGGTGCCGAGTGCCACGATGCCGGTGCCCGCGGCGACCACGGCGCCCGGACGCTGCCCCAGCGCCCCGGCGTAGGCGGTCACGGCATCGGAGGCCAGGGCGAGCCGGCGCACGCCCAGTGCCTCCCGCAGCGCGCCGGGAAGGACGGCACGGAGGTCGTCCCCGAGCGTCGACATCCCGGATGCGCCCACGCACACGGCCTCACAGCGCTCGGCGCCCGCCGCCCGCAGCAGTTCGCGGGCAGCGGGCAGCACCCGGTCGAGCAGGCTGCGTGCGTCGATGCCCCTGGCGCCGGTGACGGCAGGCTCCGGAGACGTGCGGGTCCAGGGGGCCCCGGCCGGGGCCGGGCCGTCCCCGTCGGCGCAGGCCAGGGCGACGCGGATGCCCGAGCCGCCCGAGTCGACCCCGAGGACGAGGTTCTGCTGCGCTGCGGAGCTGCCCATGACGGATGTCTGCCCTAGGGGAGCTGCCAGTTCACCGGAGCCGCGCCCTGGCCCGCCAGGAGGTCGTTCACGCGGCTGAACGGCCGGGAGCCGAAGAAGCCGCGGTCGGCGGACATGGGGGAGGGGTGCGCGGACTCGACGCAGGGCACGCCGCCCAGCAGCGGGCGCAGGTTGCGGGCGTCGCGCCCCCACAGTACGGCCACCATCGGCGTGCCGCGGGAGACGAGCGCCCGGATCGCCTGCTCGGTGACCTCTTCCCAGCCCTTGCCGCGGTGCGCGGCGGGCTTGCGCGGGGCGGTGGTCAGCGCCCTGTTGAGCAGCAGCACGCCCTGCTGCGTCCACGGCGTGAGGTCGCCGTTGGACGGGCGGGGGAGGCCCAGGTCCGCGTTGAGCTCGCGGAATATGTTCTCCAGGCTGCCCGGCAGCGGCCGGACCTCCGGGGCGACGGAGAAGCTCAGCCCGACGGCGTGGCCGGGCGTGGGATACGGGTCCTGGCCGACGATCAGGACCCGCACCTCGTCGAACGGCTGCTGGAACGCACGCAGGACGTTCGCGCCGGACGGCAGGTACGTGCGTCCCGCCGCGATCTCGGCGCGCAGAAAGTCGCCCATCGCGGCGACCTGCCCGGCCACCGGCTCGAGTGCCTTGGCCCAGCCCGGTTCGACGATCTCGTTCAACGGCCGTGCAGCCACAGCTGCTGCCCCTCCCTGCCCGCGTGGATCTGAACAACTGCGCATTCCTGCGCAGAGCTCAGGATCGTACGCGAGCGGGAGGCGGGGCTCATATCGTCCGCAGCGGGATCCGGGCGCGGCAGCGGGCCGACACGCCCGGCGGGTTCATCCGAAAGGGTGGACAGAAGGGCGGACAGAAGGGTGGTCAGTGGGCCCTGGCGTACTGGTGGGGTGCGTTCAGGTCGCCGCCGAGCGCCCCGGCGGCCCGCCGTGCCCAGAACGGGTCGCGCAGCAGCTCGCGACCCAGCAGCACCGCGTCGGCCGCGCCCTCGGCGACGATCTTCTCGGCCTGCTGCGGGTCGGTGATCAGCCCGGCGACGGCGACCGGCAGCCCGGTCTCGTCCTTCACCCGCTGCGCGAACGGCACCTGGTAGCCCGGTCCGACGGGAATGCGCGCGGCGGGGGCGAGGCCGCCGGTGGAGACGTCGAGGAGGTCCACGCCGTGGGCGCGGAGCTCGCGGGCGAAGCGCACGGTGTCGTCGCCCGTCCAGCCCTCGCGGTCGTCCTCGGGGTTCTCCGTGAGCCAGTCGGTCGCGGAGATGCGGAAGAACACCGGCAGTTCGTCGGGCCACACCGCGCGGACGGCGTCCACGACCTCCAGCGCGAAACGCGTGCGGTTCTCGAAGGAGCCGCCGTACGCGTCGGTGCGGTGGTTGCTGTGCGGCGAGAGGAACTCGTTGATGAGGTAGCCGTGGGCGCCGTGCACCTCGACGACCTCGAACCCGGCGGCCAGGGCGCGCTGCGCCGCGGCGGCGAACTGCCCCACGATCTCCTTGATCTGATCGACCGTCAGCTCGTCGGGCACGGGGTGGCCGTCCTGGAACGGCAGCGGGCTGGGGGCGACCGTGGTCCAGCCCTCCTCCGGTCCCACGGGCCCGCCGCCGCGCCAGGGGGCGTCGGTGGCCGCCTTGCGCCCGGCGTGCGCTATCTGGATGCCGGGGACGGTGCCCTGCTGCTTCAGGAACGCCGTGATGCGCCGCAGCGCCTCGGCCTGGGTGTCGTTCCACAGGCCCAGGTCCCCGGGGCTGATCCGGCCCTCGGGGCCGACGGCGGTGGCTTCGACGAGGATCAGGCCGGTGCCGCCGGTGGCGCGCGCGGCGTAGTGCGCGAAGTGCCAGTCGTTCGCCACGCCCGCGCCGGGGCCGGTCGGTTCGGCCGAGTACTGGCACATCGGCGCCATCCAGGCGCGGTGGGGGAACGTCAGCGACCGGAGGGTCAGGGGCTGGAACAGCGCGCTCACGGGCAGGCTCCGTTTCGGGTCTCGCCTGCGGGGCAGGCGGGCTTCTTCCTGGCTCGTACGATAACCATCGTAGTACGACAGGTGTCAAACTACGAGGGTTCTCGTACAATGGAGCCTCCGGAACCCCGGCATTCGCCGTTGCGCCTCGAGGAGAGCAGCCGTGCAGAGTCAGACCAGCCGCGCCCTCGAGCATCCCGACCGCGACGCGATCCGCCTGGAGGGCGTGCTGCACGCCCTGTCCGACCCCCTGCGCCTGGGGATCGTGCGCGCACTGGCGGCGGGCGACTGCGAGCAGTCCTGTTCGGTGTTCGACCTGCCCGTCAGCAAGTCCACCACCACGCACCACTTCCGCGTGCTCCGGGAGAACGGCGTGATCCGGCAGATCTACCGGGGCACCGCGAAGATGAACTCCCTGCGCCGGGACGACCTGGACGCGCTCTTCCCCGGCCTCCTCGACAGCGTCCTCACCGCCGCCGCCCGGCAGGCCGGGCGGCTCGCCGCGGCCGGCTGACGCACCGTCACCGGCGGCCGGTCACCGGCCGCCCCGCGCCGCGGCGAGCAGGCCGTCCCAGTCCGGGATCTTCACCGTCCCGCGGCCCAGCCGCTGCCCGAGCGCCGCCTCGGCCGCCTCGATCCCCAGCCAGCCCGGCCACTCCACCGGCTCCTGCCCCGCGGCCCGCAGCGCCGCCTGCGCATCGCCCGACGGCCGGCGGGCCAGCAGCGCCTCGGCGTCGGCCAGCAGGGACGCGACCGTCTCCTTGGCGCAGGGCCGGTTGGTGCCGATCACTCCCGTCGGGCCGCGCTTGATCCAGCCCGCGACGTACTCGCCCGGCGCGGGCGTCCCGTCCCGCAGCACCCGGCCCTGCACGTGCGGCACCGTCCCGTTCCGCGCGTCGAAGGGCAGGCCCGGGACCGGCACCCCCCGGTACCCCACGGACCGGAGCACGAGCTGCGCCCCGATCTCCTCGAAGCGCCCGGTCCCCGCGACGCCGCCGTGCCCGTCCGGCTCGGTCCGCTCGAAGCGCACCGCTTCCACCGCCCCGTCCCCGAGCAGGGCGACGGGGCGCAGGAAGAACCGCAGCCGGATCCGGCGCTCGTGCTCCTGCTCCGGCTGCCCGGCCCAGCCCCGGAGGACCTCCACGTTGCGCCGGACCGCCGACGGCAGCGCGGACGGGTCGGCCCACGCCGGGTCCAGCGCCGCCTCCTCGCCCCGCACGAGGGCCTGCACCCCCGTCAGCCCGCCCAGCTCGCGCAGCTCCTTGGTGGTGAACTTCGCCTGCGCGGGACCGCGCCGGCCCACCATGTGGACGTCCGCCACCCTGCTGTCGGCCAGGGCCGTCAGCGCCGCGTCCGGCACGTCCGTGGGCCGCAGCTCGTCGGCGCCGCGCGTCAGCAGCCGGGCCACGTCCACGGCCACGTTCCCGACGCCGATCACCACGGCCGACCGGGCGCCCAGGACGAACCCGCCGGGCGCGGCGTCCGGATGGGCGCTGTACCAGGAGACGAACTCCGTGGCCGAGAAGCTCCCCGGCAGGTCCTCGCCGGGGATCCCCAGCCGGCGGTCGGCCGCGGCGCCCACGCAGTAGACGACCGCGTGGTAGAGCTCCAGCAGCCGCCGCGGCGCCAGCGCCCCGGGCTCCTCGCCCACCCGCACGTTGCCCAGGAATGTGACGCCGGGGTGCTCCAGGGCCGTCCGGAGCGTGTTCTGCAGCGACTTGATCTTCTCGTGGTCGGGCGCGACCCCGTAGCGCACCAGCCCGTACGGGCACGGCAGCCGGTCCAGCACGTCCACGGTCACCCCCGGGACGGACTGCTGCTGCACCAGGGCCTGGGCGGTGAAGACACCGCTGGGCCCCGAACCGACGACTGCGACGCGAAGCACGGAAGGTCTCCTTCCAGCAGGTGCGTCCAGGATCCCACCGGGAGCGGGATCGCGTCAGGGGCACACAGGCCTCAGCCGCCCACGGCGTGCGGTTTCTCCCCGGGGGGAGCGCCGAGCTCCCAGGCGAGCCCGTAGCGCTGGAACAGCTCGGCCCGCAGCACCTCCGCGGGCATCGGCGCCCCCGGCAGCAGCACCCCCACCACCGCTCCCATCAGCAGGGCACGCAGGACCCGGTAGTCGGACTCCGGGTCCGCGGAGCCGTACCCCGCCACGGTCTCGCGCAGCAGGGACGCCAGCCGCTGCTGCTCCGGGCACTGGATGAACCCCTCGGCCTGGAGCAGACCCGCCATATGGGTGCGCATCAGCAGCGGCCGGTCCCGGGCGAGGCCCAGGATCACGTCGATGGCCCGGGCCAGCAGCTCGCGCCCGTCCTCGGTGCGCGGCTCGCGCTCCAGCCCTGCCGACAGCTCCCGGTGCATCAGCCGGTGCACCGCGGACTGCAGCAACTGCCGCTTGCCCGGGAAGTAGTACGAGACCAGACCGCGCGCCGCACCGGCCCGGTCGGCGATGTCCGCCAGCGTCGTCGCCTCGTAGCCGCGCTCGGCGACCAGCTCGACGGTCGCCTGCAACAGCCGGTCGCGAGAACGGCGGCGCAACTCCTCGTTGACCGCAGCGCTGCGCGGGGACATTGCGAATAACTCCTGCGTTGACTGGCTCCGGGCCAATATACTCAGCGGGTAGCCGGTTGTCCTTGCCGGGGGCGGGGAAGGACCGGAGGGGCCGTCGGATTCGGGTGGCGCGGGGGACCACCCGAAACCGGCGGTCCTGCGCTGCCCGCGCCGCTGCTGCAGGCGACGTCTCAGCACGCCGCCCGGCAGTGCTGCCGCCGCTGCTCCGCCGCGTGCCACTCGGCCAGCAACTCCTCGTAGACCTTGCGCTCGGCCCTGGTCAGGGCACGGCCTCCGCGCGCCGTGAGGAAGGCGCGGATCGAGCGGTTGATCTCCTCGGGGGACCGCTGGGCGGGGGTCGGAGTGGGCGGCATGAGCTCAGGCTACGAGCGGGAGGCGGCGGAAGACCCTCGCTGCGGCCGACTTCGCGGAATGCTCATCAAATGGTCATGAAGCCGGAACGGGCCCGGGATCCGGACGTTCCGATTCCGGGGGCGACCCGGGAATCACGGCGCGACGGCGCCCTTGGCCGGCCTCCTGCGCCACGCCACCGCGACCGCCGCCAGGCCCGTCACCGCGAGGAAGGCCATGGCGGCCAGGAAGGCCGGTGAGGTGGGCGCCGCCGCATGGCTGCCCGCGACGACATAGGCGGCGGTCGTCGGGATGCTGCCGGCGGCGGTCGCCAGGAGGAAGGGCAGCCAGCCCATCCGGGACACCGACGCGCAGTAGTTCGCGGCGGCGAACGGGATCCCGGGAAGGAGCCGCAGGACCAGCATCGAGCGGAAGCCGTGCAGGCTCAGCTGCCGGTCCGCCGCCGTCAGCCAGCGGCCGCGCAGCAGGGGGCGCAGGGCGTCCTGGCCCAGCAGGCGCCCCAGGCCGAAGGAGACGGCCGAGCCCAGCACCGTGCCCGCCACCGCGGCGGCGGTGCCGGCCGGTCCGCCGAAGAGGGCGCCCGCGGCGATGTTGAGCACCGGGCGCGGCACGAACGCCGCGGTGCACAGCCCGTACCCGGCCGCGAACAGCACGACCGCCGGGCCGCCGCCGGACATCCGCTCCGGCCACCCCTCGGTGAGCAGCCGCTCGGGGCGGCACGCGAGCACGATCGCCACGGCGGCCGAGAGCAGGACGGCGAGCAGCCCGAGGCGGAACCACGGGGACAGCAGCGCACGGGTGCAGCGCTCGGCGGGGCCGGGGGACGGCGCGGCGGGATCGGGCATCGAAGGAGCGTAACCGACGCCCGTGCAGGGGCGGGCCGATGTCGGTGAACGGAATGCGCCCGCACCCGGTGCCCGGTATAAGCCGCTGCTGAGCCACTGCTGAGCCGCTGTGTACAAGCATCTCCCCCGCTGATATCCACGTGCCCTCGCGCGGGCACCGGCCTACAGTGCAGACATGGAAGAGCGGTGGGGAGGAGCGTACGAAAGGGCCGACCAGATGGCGCTGTTCGTCGCGGCGGAGCGCCGGGCGAGGCTTGCGCTGCGGCAGGGACATCTGGAGAAGGTGCTCACCGCTCAACAGCTCAAGACCGTCGTCCGGCACATGGTGCAGACGTGGCTGGACGGTTTCGCGGCCGGCGCGGCGGCGCACCGGGGCGGGGGCGAGCAGCCATGACGTCCTGACGGACAATGGGGGAGTGGACGAACCGATACCCGTGACCCGCGAAGTGGACTGGGGCACCGCCAAGCTGATGCCCGACGTGGACCGGGCCCGGGCCTGGCTGCTGACCGTGAACGGGGCGCCCCAGTCGTACGTCGACCTGGACGACCCCGCGCACCTCGAGTTCGAGTACGCGCAGCGCATCGCGCACGTCCTGGACACGGCGGCCGAGCCGGGCCGGCCGCTCGACGTGCTGCACCTGGGCGGCGGTGCCCTCACCCTGCCCCGCTACGCCGCCGCCACCCGCCCGGGCTCCCGGCAGCGGGTCGTCGAGGCGGACCGCGGGCTGATCGCCCTGGTCGGCGAGCACCTTCCGCTGCCGGACGGGGCCGGGATCGAGGTGCTCGCGGCGGACGCCCGCGAGGCCCTGGAGGCCTCGCCCGACGCGTCCGCCGACGTCGTCGTCGCGGACGTCTTCGGCGGGTCGCGGGTGCCCGCGCACCTCACCTCGGTCGAGTACGCGCACGCCGCCGCGCGCGTCCTGCGCCCGGAGGGCCGCTACGCGGCCAACCTCGCCGACGGCGCGCCGTTCACCTTCCTGCGGGGCCAAGTGGCCACTTTCGCGGCCGTCTTCGCGCACGTGTGTCTGATCGCGGAGGCCCCGATGCTGCGCGGGCGCCGCTTCGGCAACGCCGTCCTCGTCGCGTCGCACACCGAACTGCCGCTGGCCGCCCTGGCCCGCCGGGCCGCGGCCGACGCCTTCCCCGCGCGCGTCGAACACGGTGCCGCGCTGGCCCGGTTCGCCGCCGGGGCGGAGGCCGTGCACGACGCGGAGGCGGTGCAGTCGCCCGAACCGCCGGGCGGCTCGTTCAGCGTGGGCTGAGACGGCCCCGGCGGTCCGGGCGTGCGGTCAGGAGGACTTGAGCGGGCGGAGCGTGCTCATGATCTTCTTGACGGTGTCGTCGGAGACCTCGCCGTCGATCCCGGTGTCGGCGTAGAGCACCCACGTCGCGAGGTCGCCGTTGGTGTCCTTGTAGGTCACCGTGAAGGTCTTGCCGTCCGTCATGCACTTGTCGGTCTTCTTCACGTCGGTCACCTTGGCCGAGGCCGTGGAGCCGGTGATGCCGTGATCGTTCTTGAAGGGCGTGGCCTTGGCGGTCTCCAGGTGGCCCGACTGCTTGCGGTCGAACGCGGCGATCGCCCAGTTGCCCGCCTCGGTCTCGGCGGCGTCCTCTATGCTCTTGGCGCCCTGCGCGCCCTTGGTGCCGGCGCCGCCCCGCGAGTCGTTCTTCGCGCACTGGTCGGGCTTGTAGTACGCGGTCCCGCTCATCGTAACCAGCGGCTGGCCCTTGTCGTCGGCGAAGCCGGTGGACAGGCCCGGCGGGTTGACCGTCCAGTCCGGGGGGATGTCGAAGGCGTTGTGCCGCTTGCTGTTGACGACGGTCTTCCACCCGTCGATCACCGGCTTGATCTCACCGCCGGCCCGCGGGTTGTCCTCGGGGGCGCTCGGGGCGCCGGTGCTCTGGTTCTGCGTCTGCGCCGACGCCGGGGCGGACGGGGCGGAGTCGTTCTTCGCCGCGTCCTCCTTCTTCTCGTCGTCGCCGAGGAGGACCAGGCCCGTCACCGCGGCCGCCGCGACCACGGCCAGGGCCGCCGAGATCGCGATCCACGTCGTGCGCTTGCCGCCGTTCTTCTGCGGCGGCTGCGGTCCGGGTGCGGCCGGAGCCGCCCACTGCCCGGCGGGCGGCTGCTGGTACGGGTTCGGCTGTTGGTACGGATTGGGTTGCTGCGGGTAACCCGGCTGCTGATACGGGTTGGGTCCCTGCGGGTTCTGCTCGCCCCCGGGCGGCTGCTGTCCTGGCCACATGGCCGATAACCATAGAGGGCGGCACTGCCGGGCGGGACCGACGGGCCTTCCCAACGCTTGCTACTGACTGGTAACTTTTCCTCATGTCAGAGACCCTGCCCTCGATCGGCGACATGCTCACGGCCACCGTGCCCATGGCCCGCACCCTCAACCTCGTCTTCGAGGAGACCACCCCGGAGCGCGCCGTCGTCCGGCTGCCCGACCAGCCCGACTACCACAACCACGTCGGGGGACCGCACGCCGGCGCGATGTTCACCCTCGCCGAGTCCGCCAGCGGCGCCATCGTCCTCGCGGCCTTCGGCGACCAGCTCTCGCGGGCCGTGCCGCTGGCCGTGCGCGCCGAGATCGGCTACAAGAAGCTCGCCATGGGCCCGGTCACCGCGACCGCCGAACTCGGCCGCCCGGCCGCCGAGGTCGTCGCCGAGCTGGACGCGGGGCAGCGCCCGGAGTTCCCGGTCAGGATCTCGATCACCCGCGAGGACGGTGCGGAGACGGGCGAGATGTCGATCTGGTGGACCCTTCGGCCCAATTCGTAGCCTCTGGCTCGGGAAGACGCTGATCTGCCGCTTCTGCAGGGCGTGTTGAGGCGGGGCCGAGGCCGATGCCGAGATCCCGCGTCGTGGGGGGGGGCGGCGGGGGGGGGGGGCCCGCGGGGCCGGCCCGACACGGGGGGGGGGTGGGGGGTAGGAGGAGGGGGCAGGAAGATGAAAGGGTTGGGGGT
>NZ_JBSFWU010000083.1:0-35136 GCF_053594995.1 Streptomyces sp. NPDC002536 | reverse complement strand
GATCTGGCTTGTCGCGCAGTTCCCCGCGCCCCTGACGGGGCGCCGGTCGCGCCCACGCGGCGGAGCCGCATATGTCAACAGCCCCGCGCCCCTGACGGGGCGCACCCGCACTGCCCGCCCGGGCCCACGCTCTCGCTCAGGCCACCGGCGCGAGTTCGCGGACCGGCTGGGTCTGCTCGTAGGCGTGACCGACCCTCAGCAGCGTGCTTTCCCCGAGGGGGCGGCCGAGGAGCTGCATGCCTATCGGCAGGCCCGCCGTGTCGAGGCCGACCGGGACGGACAGGGACGGCACGCCGGTGATGTTGGCCGGGGCGCAGAGGCGTACGTATGCGTCGGAGACGCCCTCGACCGTGCCGTCGGGCCAGGTGATCACCTCCTCGTCGGCTGCCACCGCGGTGGCCGGGACCGTGGGGGCGGCGATGACGTCGACCTCGTCCAGCAGGCGGGCCCAGGCCTGCTGCATGAGGGTGCGGGAGCGTTGGGCGCGCAAGTAGTCCCCGGCGGGCATGAGTTGACCGGCCTCAAGGAGGATGCGGACGTCCGCCTGGTACAGCTCGGGAACCGTGCGCAGGGTCTGCTCGTGGTAGGCGGTGGCCTCCGGCACCATCAGGCCCCACTGGGTGGGCCTGATGTAGCGCGTCATCGGAATCTCCACCTCGACGAGCTGTGCGCCGAGGACCTGCAACTGGTCGATGGCGTGCCGCACGGCGGCTTCCACCTCTGCATCGACGTGGTCGAAGTAGTAGTTGCGCGGCACGCCGACGCGCAGTCCGGTCAGGTCCGCACCCGTCCCGGGCCGGTAGTCCGCCCGGGGCGCGACCAACGAGGCGGGATCGCGGGGGTCGTGGCCGGCGAGGACGGACAGGACCAGGCCCGCGTCCTCCACGGTCCTGGTGATCGGGCCGGCGTGGTCCAGCGACCAGGACAGTGACGTGATGCCCGTGCGGGGGACGAGGCCGTAGGTCGGCTTGAGGCCGACAACCCCGTTGAGCGCGGCGGGCACCCGGATGGATCCGCCGGTGTCGGTGCCCAGGCTGAAGGTAGCGGCGCCCGCGGCGACGGCGACGGCGGACCCTCCGCTGGAGCCGCCCGCGACCCGGTCGCCGTTCCAGGCGTTGCTGGTCTGCGGGGTGGTCAGACCGTAGGCGAACTCATGGGTGTGGGTCTTGCCCAGCAGGACCGCACCGGCTGCCGACAGGCGCGCGGCGACGGTGCTGTCGGCCTCTGCGCGGTGGCCCGCGCGAACCCCGGAGCTGGCCGACGTCGCCGCACCGGCGACGTCGATCAAGTCCTTCAGCCCCATGGGGATGCCGTGCAGCGGACTCCGCAGTCGGCCGGCCGCGGCATCGTCCGCGGCCTCGCGGGCTTCCCGGCGGGCCTGCTCGGCCGTGACGGCGACGTAGGCCTGAAGGTGCGGTTCCACCTTCTCGATGCGGTCGAGCACGGAGTCCACCAGCTCGACGGGGGACAGCTGCCGTGCCCGGATCGCGTCAGCGGCTGCGGTCAGAGACAGTTCGAACGGCTGCATGGTGCTTCTCCTCTCACGCGCGGTAGGCGAAGGCGGGCGGGGTGTCCCCGAAGTCGAGTTCCCGCAGGACGGCGACGACGGAATGGATGTGGCCGGCGGTGGCCGCGACCGCGTCGTGACGGTCGGCCGGCAGCGGGAGTCCGGCACGGGCGGCCCAGCGGGCCGCCTCCGGCGGAGTGAGTTCATCGGCGGACACGGATCTGTCTCCTGATCAGCTGGAGCGGCGGGGAAGCCCTCGCACAACAAAAGCTAAGGCTTTGCGTTAGGCGACTGTAGGACCTGCGGCGACTTAAAGCAAATGGATTGCGTTTAGCGCTCCGGCCAGGACTGTGCGACCACACCCGGGCGTCAACGCAGCTGCAACACCGACCAGTTGTCGCCGACAGGCACAACCCACCCACGAAGAGACACCGCAAAAGGTGCAAATCTTCCGAACCGTACAGCGTCCACCGTCCGTGAAAAGGAACAAGCGCCACTACTGGGCAGACGGAACCGGACAGAACTGCTTCACGGCCTCTCGTTCAGTGGTGCCACTGACCGTGGTCGAAGTGCATGGCCACTGGTTGCCCCACCACCCACCACAGGAACTACAGCAATGAACGGAAAGCACAAGATACTCGCTGCACTGACCGGAACTGCGCTGGCAGCCGGACTCACTGGCATGGGCTTCGGGCCCAACGCCACCACGCCTGCTCACGCTCACACCCCAGCCCCTCGCACCGTCACCCGGCCCTCCGGGATGTCGGTCGTGGAGTGGAACCGTGAACTCATCACCGTCCTGAGCGATCCGAAGGCCCAACCGCCCACCATCCATCCCACGCGCAGCTTCGCGCTCCTTCAGGCCGCCGAGTACGACGCGGTGGTGTCGGTCACCCGGGCCGGCCCTGCCTACCTGTTCTCGGTGTCGGCGCCGCGAGGCGCCCGTGCGGACGCCGCAGCGGACCAAGCGGCCCACGATGTGCTGATGGCCCTGTACCCGGCCATGCGCGCAAGCGTGGACCGGCGGCTGAGCAGCCAGTTGTCCGCGATTCCCGACGGCCCCGGCAAGCAGGCGGGCACGGGCGTGGGAGCCGAGGTCGCCCGCCGGCTGATGAGCCTGAGATCCCATGACGGGTCCTCGGCCAAGCCGCCGCCGTTCAGTCCCGGCAACGTGGCCGGCGGCTACCGGCCCACACCGCCCGACTTCCCCGCACCGGTGTTCACCAACTGGGCCTCGGTCAAGCCGTTCGTGCTGACCGAGGGAAGCCAGTTCCGCCCGGCGCCGCCGCCGGCCGTCAGCACCGCCGAATACGCCACAGCCCTGAATGAGGTCAAGAGCCTGGGAAGCAGGACCAGCACCACCCGCACTGCCGATCAGACCGCAGCCGGGAAGTTCTGGGCAGCAGCGCCCGTCTGGAACGTCTGGAATCAGATCGCGCAGGACCTCGTCACCTCCCAGCACGCAAGCCTGGAGGAGTCGGTGAAGGTCTTCGCCCGGCTCGACCTGTCCCTCGCCGACACCGCAATCGCGATGTACGACGCCAAGTACGCCTACCGCGTATGGCGGCCCGTGACCGCCATCCGGCTCGGTGGTACGCACTACAACCCGCGCATCGACGGCGATGCCGACTGGACCCCCCTGCTGCCGACCGCCCCGGATCCGTCCTACCCCGCCGCCCACGGCGCTCTCAGCCAGGCGGCGGCAACGACGCTCACCGGGTTCTACGGTGCGCAGCACCACCTCACGGTGACATCGAAGGGCGTCACCCGAACCTTCACCAGCCTCCAACGCGCCGCCACCGAGGCGTGGCTCAGCCGGATATGGTCCGGCCAGCACACCTCCATCGACAACCGCGCAGGCCAGCAACTCGGCACGCAGGTCGCCGACTTCGTGGCACAACACATCTGACCGCCCGCAGCCGTGCAGCGTCAACGCGCCGCACGGCTGTGGCCAAGGGCCAGCTGTACCCGGCATATCGGGTGCAGCTGGCCCGAGCATTGCGCTACAGCGCACACTCTCCTCGGTTCGCGTGCTCCTCTGCCTCTCTACGAGCCTTGCGTCGGTCATGGAGAAGCGAAAAGACGACGGCGGAGAAATAGAGCGCCCAGATCGGCGCGGCCAGCGCCAGCATGGTCAGCGGGTCCGTGCTCGGCGTCGCCACAGCCGAGAAGACCGCGATCCCCATGACCATGCCGCGCCACCGGCCGAGCATCCGCCGGCCGGACAGCACTCCGGTGAGGTTCAGCATCACCAGCAGCAGCGGCACTTCGAAGGAGAGGCCGAAGACGACCACCATGCGGGTGACGAGGTCGAGCAGATCGTCCAGCGGCAGCAGGTTGTCCACCCCGTGCGGGGTGAAGTCGATCAGCACCTTCGCAGTCGTGGGCAGCACCTTGTAGGCGAGGAAGGCGCCACCGAAGAACAGCGGGACGCCCGCGCCGACGAACGCGTAGGCATATTTCCGCTCGTGCTTGTGCAGGCCGGGGGCGACGAAAGCCCACAGCTGGTAAAGCCATACCGGCGAGGCCAGCACGACGCCGGCCATCAGGGACACCTTCAGCGCCAGGGTGAAGGGCGCGAGCAGACCGTTGATCGTGATCCGCGCACAGGTGGTGTCCGCGGTCCGCCTGGCCAGATCGGCGAAGGACGTCGGGCAGCCGACCGAGTCCAGCACCGGTCCGGTGAAGAAGTTGATGATGCCCTTGTAGGAGAAGGCCGCGGCGATCGTGACGACCAGGATGGCAAGGACGGCCTTGGCAAGCCGGTTGCGGAGCTCACGAAGGTGCTCCGCGAGCGGCATCCGCCCCTCGGAATCCTTCTCCTTGTTGCGGGCTGACTGGGACACGCCACGCCCTCGTCTCGTGCGGCAGACCGGAGGCTACCGGCCTGCGTCAGTACTTGATCGTCCCCGCGCAGGGCCGGGCTCGGTCTCCGTGGCCGGTCCCGTTGTCCGCGGTCCGGGTGCAGCCTCAGCCTCGGGTTCGGGTTCGGGCTCGGGCTCGGGCTCGGGGTGCGGCTCGTTCGAGACGTCGTCGTCCTTCATGGCCCTGGTCTCGCGCCTGAGGATCCGCATGGACTTGCCCAACGCCCGGGCCGTGTCGGGCAGTTTCTTCGATCCGAAGATCAAAACCACCACCGCGATCAGGATCAGCAGGTGCCAGGGTTCCAGTGCATTGCGGAACATCGTCACACCACTCCTTCGGATCAGGGTCGTTCAGATTCCGGGGCGCCCGGCAGCCGTCCAGGCGGCGTACTCCTGGCGGACGTAGAGGCCGTGGCCGGGGGCGAGCGTGATCGCGTCCGGCTGATGCGGGCCGGCCACCAGGTCGGGGTGGCGGCGGTCGTGCCGGACGAGTTGCTCGGCGGTTTCCGCGGCGGCCGCGACCGGGCCGGGGCCGGGGTCGTCGAGGACCATCCGGTCCATGAGGGCGGCCCGTCGTAGCAGCCAGGCGCGTTCGGCAGCCGTCGCATCGGCCGGGGGGCCGGTGACGGGCCCGGCCTGGCGGCCGTCGCGTTCGGCCCCTGCAGCGAGCACTTGGTGCATCTCACAGCGCAGGTCCGGCGCATTCGCGTACGCCTCGTGCGGGGGCGGGGCACCGATTGCCTCATCGCTGTTCGGGGTGACGTGCACGCCCGGCCCGGTCATGGCGAGCACCTGAGGCAGGCGCGGACCTCGCGGCCGCTGCGTGTCTGGTTGACCTCGGTCGACTGGGCGAGGCACTGGACGATGCCGGTGCCGCGGCCGTGTTCGTCGGGGGCGATGTCGGGGCGATGGCGCTCCACTGCCGTGCCGGAGTCGGTGACCACGATGTGCAGAGTGCCGTCGTCGAGGGCGAGCAGCAGGGTCATGCGCTCGCGGCCGTACCGGGCGGCGTTGGCGGCGAGTTCGTCAACGATGAGAACGGCGGAGTCCCGCTCGCTTGCGGGCACGCTCCAGGTCTCCAGCAGATCGTCCGCGAAGTGACGAGCGGCGGAGACGTGCGCCTCCTGCGCGGGCAGGGTGAGCAGCGCCTCGTGGCGGCAGGGCCGGCCGAGCAGTGAACTCGGGCTGGGGGAATCGGTCACAAACATGGTTCTGGCTCTTCTGTGGAAGTGCGGAGAGCGGAACGGGGAGACCGTCACCGGCAACTTCGGGGGCTGTCGGTGGGCCGCATCCTGAAGGAGCGCGCTCATTCAGTTCCACGGGCGGCACATGCCGAACGGTTCGAGGTTTTCGCCTCTTCTGCCCGACTTCTTGCTCGGCTCGGTCGTGACCCGGATCAAGTCGGCCGAGGACGCAGCCGGTTCACCTGAACCGGTGCGAGGGTCACCACGGCGCCCCGAAGGGGCGCGGGGAACTGCGCGACCGGCCACCGACGGCCCGCAGTCGACGCACGACCGGCACGACCGCCCAGTGACATGACGGCCCTGACCTCGTCTTACTCCGTGATGGTGACCATCTTCTGGCCGTTGTCCGCGAGGATCTCGAAGTGGTCGATGGCTCCCGGGGACATGGCGACCGCCCCTGGGACCGTGGTACCGGGAGGGTACGTGCCCGCCCGCCAGGTGGCACCGTCCGCCCTGGCTCCGCCGGGTCCGACCGCCTGCAGCCGGCAGGTGATTCCGGCGGGTGCCCCCTTGGCGGAGACCTCCAGGACACTGCCCCAGGCAGAGGGCGAGACCTTCACCGAGGCGGTGACGCCGGTGGTGGGATCGCTACCGGAGAAGGTGCGCCAGGCGGTCGGTGCGGTCGGCCCGGGCGGCGTCGCCTGACTGCCCACGGATCCGACGGCCGCCAGCCATGTGCCGCCGGCCGCTGCCGCGATGAGTGTCAGCGAGGCGGCCGCGCCGGCGAGTTGCAGACGCCAGGTCCTGCGGCGCCGGGCCGCGGCCTGCTGGAGGAGCCCCTCCAGTACACCGCCTGCCGGCGCCTTCGACGCCGCGGGCACGGCGGGCCGTTCGGGCAGGGAGCCCTGCGCGCTTTCGGCTGCCCGTGCCACCAGCCGGTCCGCCAGGTCCCCGTCGGCCGCAGGCACCGTCCGGCCCGAGGCTTCGGCTTCGGTCACCGTCGCCAGCAGCGCGGGCAATCCCGCCAGCAGGGTGTGTTCGGCCCGGCACTCGGCGCATTCCGTGAGGTGGATGCGCACCCGTTCCCTTTCTGCCGGGGGCAGCGTGCCCAGGACGTATCCCCCCAGCGCCAGCCGGAGAGTGTCGTGCTCCGCACTCATGGTCGCCACCTCCTGCCCGTCACGGTCATGGCTCGATGCCCCGTTCCTGCAGCGCCAGCCGCAGGGCGTGCAGGGCGTAGTGCGTCCGCGACTTCACGGTGCCCAGCGGAACGCCCAGCACCTGCGCGGCCTCCGCCATGGTCCGGCCCCGGTAGTAGGTCTCCAGCAGGACGGCGCGGTGGTCCGGGGACAGCGACCGGACGGCCTCGGCAACCACCCAGCTCTGCAGTGCCTGCTCGATCTGGTCCTCGCCGGGCGTCTGCTCGGCAGCCCGCTGAAGCGCCTCGCCGCCGGCCTCGGCCGGTCTGGCCTGCCGGGCCCGGTGGGCGTCGATGACCAGGTGCCGGGCGACCGTGCACAGCCATGCCCGAGCCGGGCCGCGTGCGGGGTCGAACGCGGCGGGATGCTGCCACGCCCGCAGCAGCGTCTCCTGCACCACATCCTCCGCCCATTGCCAGTCTCCCGAGGTCAGTCGCAGCACGTAGTGGAACAGGGCTCCTGCGTGCTCCGCGTACAGAGTGCGCAGCAGTTCCTCGTCTGCAGTCGAAAGCGTCCCCCTACCAGAGACACGGCGCGCGGAGCGATTTGGATCGGTCCTCGGGCCACGTTTTCGGGAGCTCCAGGGCATGAGTCGATCATCGCGCATATGTACTGCTTTGTCCCGTAACGCAGGGCACGGCACAGGTGACGCCCCGCGTGCACCGCGGGTGGCATGTCCCTGCCGGACCTTGCGGGGGCTGCGACGCCAAGAGGTCTCACAAAAACCGCATATCTGTCGAACCGTGGGACTCCCGTCGTCCGTGGAACCGGACAAGAGCCGACTCACGCGCAATTCCTCATCGGTTCCCCATGCGACGAAGGAGGGATCGGAGATGACCGAGACACACCACGCGACGGACACACACTCACCGCTCCCCACAGGGAGAACTGCCGCGTACCGCCCGAACGTTCGCGCACCAGGCCGGCGATCACGCACTGCGGCCGGGCTGGCTGTCGCCGCCATCGCCACTGCCGGCGCGGTGGGGCTCCTCAGCTCATGCGGCCAGTCGTCGCATACCTCGGCCGGCGGAGCCGACGCCATCACACCCGGTCCGGGGCAGCACCAAACGGCAGGGATGCCCGGCACCACGGGGCCGGCGAAGGACTCCGCTCCCGGCGCCTCGCCGATGCCCGGTACGAGCATGCCCATGGGCCCCTCGAGCACGGGCGCGCCGGCCGCGCCGGTGACCGGGAGCGCAGTGGCGATCAAGAACTTCGCGTTCTCCCCCGCCACACTGAAGGTCAAAGTGGGCGCGAGCGTGACGTGGACCAATCAGGACACCGACCCCCACACCGTCACCAGCGCCGGATCGGGCGGCCCGTTGCATTCGGCCGCCCTGGCCACCCATGCCACCTACAGCTACACGTTCACCAAGCCCGGCACCTATGCCTACCTCTGCACGATCCATCCGTTCATGACCGCCACCGTGGAGGTGACCCAATGACCGAGTACCACGACAGTCACGACGGCCCCCAGGCGGCCGACGCCGGTCAGCCCGATACCGAACACGGCATGACGCGACGTCAACTCATGCGACATGCAGGGTGGTTCGGCGGCGCGGTGATACTGACCGTGGCCGGCGGAGAGGTGATAAGCCACATCGCCGGCCCCCGGGACGCCACCGCCGGGGCCACCGCAGCGGGAAGCGGCGCGCTGCGGTTCGTGCAGGTCTCCGACAGCCATATCGGGTTCCAGGGACCGGCGAACACGGATGTGGCCGGCTCCTTCGCCGAAGCGATCAAGCAGGTCAACTCGCTCGGATTCAGACCTGATTTCGTCATGCACAGCGGCGACCTGACCCACCTGTCCACGGCCGGGCAGTTCGACCAGGTCAAGCAGATGATGGCCGGAATGAGGACGGACCGCGTCTTCACCGTGCCGGGCGAGCACGATTCCATCGGCGATGCAGGCCGCGCCTACCGGCGGACCTTCGGCATGGGCACGCTCGGCGACGGCTGGTACAGCTTCGACACCCACGGCGTGCACTTCATCGCCCTGGTCAACACCCTGAGCCTGGAGAAGCTCGGCCACCTCGGCACCGACCAGATCGACTTCGTTCGCAACGACCTCGCCGGACTGTCGTCGGACACCCCCGTCGTGGTCTTCAGCCATATCCCGCTGTTCGCCATGTACCCGAAGTGGGGCTGGAGCACCGACGACGCCCTCAAGGTCATCGCCCTGCTGCGCCGCTTCTCCTCCGTCACCTGTCTCAACGGGCACGTCCACCAGCTGTTCACCAAGACAGACGGCAACATCACCTTCCACTCCGCCACCACCACCGCCTACCCCCTGCCCAAACCGGGCCGAGCCCCCGCCCCCACCCCGCAGGTCGTCCCCGCCCGGCAGCTCAAAGAGGCACTCGGCATCCGCAGCGTCGGCTACCGCCGAGGCGACCGCGAACTGGCCGTCACGGAACAGAGGCTGGCATGAACACCCACAGATTCCTCGCCCCCACCCTGCGGTCGATGACCGCGGCAACCCTCGCCGCCGGCGGATACATTCACGCCCAGCTCTACATCGACGGGTACCGCTTCATCCACGTCATCGGCCCCCTGTTCCTGCTCCAGGCCAGCACTTCCTTCGCCCTCGCCGTCCTGCTGCTGATCGGGATACCGCCCCTGCTGATGAGGACCGCTGCGGCAGGCGTCGCACTCGGCGCTCTCGGCGGCTTCGCCGCTTCGCGCACCGTAGGAGTGTTCGGATTCACCGAGCACGGTCTGCAGCCCGAGCCACAGGCCGTCCTCAGCCTCCTCGCCGAAACCGGCACACTGCTGCTCCTCACCATCTGGCACGTGACCGCGACCAGAGAACCCCGCGCTGCCCGACCACCCGTCGGAACACCCAAGTCAACTTGACCCGGCCCTAGCACTCATGCCGGACCTGGTCCCGGTCGCACGATGTACGTCCAAGGACCGTTACCCGGAGGGGCATTGCGCGCCTAACGTGCTCCCATGAGGGAACCGAGGAAATCAGAGACGACTGCGACAGCGGACGGCACGCTCGACGAGGCCCTGGACCGGCTTCACCGCACCGGCCCCGAGCATCTGGGCCGGCTCTCCAACCACGCCCCCATGGCCATCGAGGCACTCGCGCGGCACGGGCACGCGCCCGACGTCCACGGCTGGATCGACGGCTACCGGCACAAGCTGGAGGACATGCCGCCGCGCACCGGCCTCCTGCTGAACGAGGAGAACTGGCGCGGGGCGCTGGGCGATCCGCGTCATCTCGGTGACTGGATCGCCTATTTCACCGGTCAGTTGGGCGAGCACCCCTGGCAGGACGTGCTGGCGACGTGGTGGCCGCGTCTGCTGCCCGGCATTCTGGCGGGTGCCACGCACCCGGCGATCCGCGTGGGGCACGCCGTGCGGACCCTCCTCGCGGACGGCGCCGGCGCATCGCGCACCGTCGAGCTGGGGCACGCTCTCGGCTACTGGGCGGCGCGCCACCTGCCGTTGACCCCGGCTGCCGTCCCCTCCGGAACCGCCCGTGCCGCCGAGGCCCTTGCGGCCGTACCGGCCGTGCCCGACCAGCAGGGCGGGATCCTCGACCGCGTCGCCCGGCTCTCCGCCACACCGGGCTGGCCCACGGCGGCAGGCGCCCTGCAGGCGCCGTCCGGTCCCGACGACGCCCGTGACCTGCTCGCGGAGCTGGTGCGGGAGTCGACCTACCGGTATGCGGACCACGCCCACGGCAATCCGGTCATGCTCGTGCACGCTGCCACCGCGCCGAACGCCGTCCTGCGCACGCTTCCCGCGCTCCCCCGCGACCTGTGGGCGCCCAGTTATGCGGCTGCTTGGCAGGCCAGTGCCGTGGTCACGGCCGCGTACGCACCCGGCTCGCCGCTCGTCTCCCCGGCCGCCGCGCCGCCCACGCCCGAGGAGGCGTTCGAGCGGGCGGCGGCGCACGGCGACGAGCATGTGATCAAGTTCGCGGACACCGCGCTGGACGTCGTCGCCGACGATCCCGGCCGGGCGGCCGAGGCGCTGGCGGCGGTGGGACGTGCCTGCGAGCTGATCGGCACGGAGGCATAAGACCTCTGCACGTGCGGCCCGCGGTCACCCCTGCAGGATCTTGTCCAGGAATTCGTCGACGTTGCCCTGCATGCGGGCGAGTCGCTCCTCGACCGACAGGCTCTCCTTGTAGCGGTGCACCAGCGCCGACTGCTTCTTTCCGCGCACATACAGCGGACAGGCCAGATCCGCGCACATATAGGCGCCGACCGTATTGCCCTCACGGCCGGAGGCGCCGACCTTGCGGGCGGCCAGCAGGGAGACACCCGAGCCGGGGTGGCCGGTCATGCAGAACGAGCACATGGTCGTCTTGGTGAAGCTGCGCGGGCCGCCCTGCGGCACCCGCAGTGTGATGCCGACGGTCTGCTCGCCGCGCTGCGCCACCAGGTATCCGCGGTCCGGGGCTCCCGGGTCGCGCCAGCCCAGGAAGTCGAGGTCGTTCCAGGGGAGTTCGGCCAGCTCCCGCGGCAGGTTGATCCTGCGTGCCTCGCCCTTCGAGCAGTTCACGAAGGAGGCGCGTATGGCGTTGTCGCCGAGTGGTTCCATAAGGCGTGAAACTAACAGCGAAACCGCCGGATGTCGTCCGAATATTTTCCCGGGTCACCCGGAAAACCGCAGGTCGGCGTCACCGTGCGGTGTACGTGAGGCAGTCGGCCGTGGCCCATACCGAGCCCACCGTGATGCCGGGGGCCTGACATTCGAGGTCGACGTTGTGCCGGCAGCCGGAGACCTTGCAGGCGCCGACGCGGCCGGTGGACGCGGCGTCGCCGCCTTTCTGCGGATGGCTGAAGTACGTGTCGCACACGGCGTGCGTGGCGTCGCCGACGGTGATGGCCAGGGCGTGACAGGCGCCTTCCTGGTTGTAGGCGCATTCCCCGACCTGGCAGATCGTCACCACCGGCATGTCCACAGCGTTCTCCTCCGCAACCCGCCTCCGCGTCCCCGGATGCCTTCCTCGGGTGCCGGGCGGCGACACCGGGGGGCTGCGTTGTTCACCCGGAAGCCGCGAAGCCGCCGTCAGCCGAGCGGCTTCTCGAACCAGGCGACGTCCCAGAACGTGCCGAATTTGCGGCCGACCTGGTGGTGGACGCCGGCCGGGCGGAACCCGAAGCGTTCGTGCAGCTTCACGGAGGCCTCGTTGGGCTGGGTGATGCCGGCGTAGGCGCGGTGGACGTCCTCGCCGGCCAGGGCCTCGAAGAGTGCGCTGTAGAGCTTGCCGCCGAGGCCGCGGCCGGTGTGTCCGGGGGCCAGGTAGATGCTGGTCTCCACCGATGTCTCGTAGGCCTGCTTGGGCCGCAGGGGGCTGCTGGAGACGTATCCGAGCACCCGCTCCGCCTCCTCGGCGACGAGCAGCCGGTGGCGCCCGGTGGTGGGGTGGGCCTCCAGCCAGGCGCGGCGCTGTCCGGCTGCGACGGGTTCGATGTCGAAGGTGACCGGGGTGTGGGTCACGTAGTGGTTGTAGATGTCGGTGAGCTCGGCCAGGTCCGCGGGTGCCGCCGGGCGGATGCGTATGTCGGTGGTGCTGGTGCCGTGGTGCATGCGTGCTCCCTCCTTGGCGCGGACGCTAGCCGGGAACTGTTACACGAATATTTCGGATATAGGCGATACCTGACATCGCGGCCCGTCTCCGGCTCGTCCGTAAACGCGCCGGTGGGGCACATCCGGCACAGGGGGTGACGGCTGACGGTTTTCGGACAAACGCCCACCCATGGGATGTGCCGGAATATCGCCACCCGCAGCACCCGCCGCCCGCGGGCGGAAGGATTCCCGCGGCTCGGCGCAGCATCTTCCGTTCATCCACCCCCAACCCGTCGCATGTGAAAGATTTAGCGCTCAAGGGGCAAATGGCAGGAAGAAACGACTCAAAGTGTTCTTTGTGTTTTGACTCCTGATCGAGCCACGATCAGGGTCTGCCCCATGTCCCCCTTACCCCGGGTCGCCGCAGGCGGCCTGCTTCGCATGCGCGAGTTCCGCTTCCTGCTCGCGGGTGCCGCCGCCGGCCAGGCGGGCGCCCAGGTCACCCTGGTCGCACTGCCGCTCGTGGCCGTCCTCGAACTCGACGCGCCCGCCTTCCAGGTGGGGCTGCTCACCGCCGCCGAGACCGCGGCGTTCCTCCTCGTCGGGCTGCCGGCAGGGGCATGGGTCGACCGCATGCGCAAGCTGCCGCTGCTGATCCGTGCCGACGTCGTACGCGCCCTGGCCATGGCCACCGTTCCCCTGGCGGGTGCCGCCGGTGTGCTGACCATGGCCCAGCTGTACGCCGTCGCACTGGTCACCGGCGTGGCGACCGTCTTCTTCGACGTGGCCCACCAGAGCTACCTGCCGCAGCTGCTGCCCCGGGACCGGCTGGTCGCGGGCAACGGGGCGCTGGAGGCGGTGCGTTCGACGTCCCAGGTCGCCGGCCCCGGGATCGGCGGCGGGCTGGTGCAGCTCGTCGGGGCCCATCTGGCGATCGTGGCGAACGCGCTCGGCTACGCCCTCTCCGCCCTGTTCCTCCTCGGCATCCGCCGCCCCGAGAGCACGCCGGAACCGGCGCCCGGTGCCTCGCTGCGCGCAGACATCGCGGAGGGCCTGCGCTTCGTCCTCGGCCACCCGCTGCTGCGGGTCATCGCCGCCACGACCGCCCTGGGCAACTTCTTCACCGCGGTGCTGATGGCCACGCAGACCGTCTTCCTGGTGCGCGTGGCCGGCCTCGCACCGGCCGCGCTCGGGCTGATGCTGTCGGTCTCCGCCGTGGGCGGCCTCGCCGGTGCACTGTGCGCGGGCAGGCTGGCGGGCCGGTTCGGGCAGGCCCGCATCATCTGGCTGTCCGCACTGGTCACCGGGCCGTTCGCACTGCTGTGGCCGCTGTCCGGGAAGGGGACCACCGCGCTGTTCGCCCTCGCCTCGGGCGTGGTCTTCTTCGGCGCCGTCGTCTACAACGTGGCCCAGGTGAGCTTCCGTCAGTTGCTCTGCCCGCCACGACTGCTCGGCCGCATGAACGCCACGCTGCGCTTCCTCATGTGGGGCACCCTCCCGCTCGGCGCCCTGGCCGGCGGCGCGATCGCAGGGGCGTACGGAGCACGCGCCGCCCTGTGGCTCTGCGCGGCAGGTTTCCTCCTCGTACCCCTGCCCCTGCTGCTCTCGCCGCTGCGCCGGATGCGCGACCTGCCCGCACCGGTGCACGAGGACCGCGGCGAGACCGTCGCCGCCGGCTGACGCAGCCGCGTATCGCCCCTCTCCCTGTTTCCCGAATTTCCCGATCCCCATTCCCGACCACGAGACGATCAGGAGAGAAGACCCCCGTGTCCCCCAGCATCACGAGCCAGTACCTGGCCCGTTACCGACGCCTCGGCACAGGCGACCGGTCGGCGGAGCTGCTGCCGCTCACCGGTGCCCAGCGCCGCTTCGTCCTGGTGCGCTCCCTCGACTCCGCGGGACGCGCGGACGTCGTCCCGATGTTCTTCGCCTTCCCCCGCGGCACCGTGGACCCCGCGCGGCTCCGCTCGGCCGCGTGCCACCTCGCCGCCCTCCACCCCGCGCTGCGCGCCCGCCCCGGCGTCGTCCGCGGCACCCCCGTCCTGCGCCCGGCCGAGCCGGACATCCCCCTGGAACTGCTCGGCTGCGCCCCCGGCGAGGACGTGCACGCGGCGCTGCGCCGGGCACTGGCCGGCTGGGCCGCCGAAGGCCCGCCGCTGCGGCTGTACTTGGCGCAGGGCGGCCCGTCCACCGCGGAGGAGGTGCTCGCGGTGGTGCTCGACCACGCCGTCTGCGACGGCCAGTCGCTCGCCCGCATCGTCGAGGAACTGGGCACCGCCTACCGCGACGGCCGCGGCCCCGCCGACGTGCCGCCCTCCGCCGCGGCCGCGGAACTGGCCGCCTACCGCGAGACGGTGCTGCTCCAGCTCGACGCCGAGCACCGGGCGGCGGCACCCGATGCGCTGGCCTACTGGGGCCAACGCCTGCGCACCGTGAGCGAATCGGCCCCGCTCCCCCGGCCCGCGAGCGTCCCCGCGGGCGCACTGCCCACCGGCGCGGCCGAGGCGCTCCTGCCTGCGCCCGCGGGCGGCGCCCCGTTCCCCGCGCTGCTCGACGCCTGCCGTGCCGCGGCCGGGGCGCTGTTCGGGGCCGGGCCCGTCTCCCCCGTCGGCTACCCGTGGGGCGGACGCCCGGCGGGCGCGCCGCCCGTGCTCGGCTGCTTCCTCAACACCGTGGTCTTCCCTGCCGCCACCGGCACGGCCCCGTTCGCGCCCGACGCGACGGCCGAGGCGTGGTGGGACGACCTGGACCGCGCCGACACCCCGTTCGACGAAGTGGTGCACGCCGCCCGGTCGGCCGGGGCGCCGTGGTCCGGCCGCCTCGACGGGATGCTGACCGTGGACGACGTCCGGCGCCGTCCCCCGCTGTGCCTGGGCGGAGTGGAGGGGCGCGAGGTGCACGTCGACGGGCGCCGGATCCCGGCCCCCTTCGCGCTCGCGGTCACCCAGGGGCCCGAGCTCCGCCTCCGGATGGCGTGGGACCGTGCGGTCCTCGACGACCGCACCGCCGAGGAGGCGTTCGCCGCCTTCCGGGGAGCGTTGGACTCCCCCGTCCCGGCCTGACCGGCCACCCCGCCGGCCCGGCAGCGCGACCCGCTGCCCCGCCGGCCCCACCACCGGGCCTCACCCCCCGCCCGGACCTTCGATGACCCGACTACCCCAGGGATCGCCCATGCTCCCCCTCTCCTCCTCGCAGGAGATCGTCTGGCTGCACGAACAGGTGCAACCGGGCAGCCGCGCCTACAACTTCACCGCCGCACTCGACCTGTGGGGCACCCTCGACACCGAGGCCCTGCGCCACGGGCTCCGCGCCGCACTCGACCGGCACCCCGGACTGCGGCTCGAACTCGTGCCCGCCGAGGGGGCGTTGCCCGCACAGCGGGTCGCCGACGGCTGCGAGCCGCGGCTGCGCACCGTGGACCTGTCCGGGGAAACGGACCCGGAGGCCGCGTTCGAGGCGCTGCTGCGCGCCGAGGCCGAAGCCCCGCTGGACACGTTCCGGGCGCCGTTGCTGCGCTGGACCCTGGTCCGGCTGTCCGAGCAGCAGCACCGGCTCGTGCACGTGGAACACCATCTGATCCACGACGGGCACTCGTTCGCGATCCTGCTGGGCGACGTCTTCGGCGCCTACCGCGCCCATGTCCGCGGCGAAACGTTCACCCCCTCACCCGCCTCCTCCTACGCCGACCACGTGCGCGCCCAGGCCGACGGCGTGCGGGCCGAGGAGCGGCGGGCGAGCCTGCAGTACTGGGCCCGGGAGCTGCGCGACGCCTCGTACGACATGCCGCTGCCCGGCCTGACCCGGCCCGGCGCACAGCGCCGGCACCGGGGCGCGCAGCTGCGCCAGTCGATCGGCGCGGACCTCGCCGAACGGCTGCGGGCCCACGCCCGGGAGCGCGGGCTGACGCCGTTCGGTGCGCTGCTCGGGCTCTTCGCCGAGCTGCTGCGACGCCACAGCGGCCGCAGCGAGCTGGTGGTCGGCACCGCCGTCGGCAACCGGCCGCGCGGCTTCGAGGACGCCGTCGGCATGTTCGTCAACACCGTTCCACTGCGCCTGCGCCTGGATCCCGAGGCCCCGGCCGAGGACGCGATGGACGAGGTGACCGACACCCTCATCCGCGCCCTGCCGCACCAGGAGATACCGGTGCAGGAGCTGACCCGCGCGCTGGGCCTGCACACGTCGGGGGCCGACAACCCGCTGTTCAGCGTGATGTTCAGTGCGCACGACGCCGTGCTGCCCGACATTGAGGTGCCGGGCCTGGAGATCTCCCTGTTCGAGGGGTTCAACACCGGCACCACCCGCTTCGACCTCGACGTCGTGCTCATCCCGGACGACCGGCGCGGGGTCGGCCCCCGGTTCGGGGTCCCGGGCATGCTGCTGGTCTGGGACTACGACGCCGACCTGTTCGGGGCGGACGTCGCCGAGCTGCTCGCCGCACGGTTCCTGGACCTGCTGCGCGCCTACCTGGACGCCCCCGCCACCGCCCTCGCCGGCCTGGCCCCGCCGCCCGCGGCGGCCCGGCCCGTCGCACCCGCGCGGTCCGCCGCCGCGGACCGCGATCCGCTCGACCCTGCCGCCGCCCACGACCCGTCCCGGACCGCGCTGCTGATCGGCGAACACCACATCAGTTACGGCGAGTTGAACGAACGCGTCTCCTCCCTCGCCGAGCGGATGCTGGCGGCCGGGGTGCAGCCCGGCCGGCCGGTCGCGGCGGTGCTGCCCCGGGGCGTGGACACCGTGGTGACGCTGCTGGCCTGCCTGCGGACCGGCGCGGTGTACTGCCCGCTGTCCCCGTCCGATCCGCCCGCGCGGCTGGAGCTGCTGCTCGACCGGCTGTCCCCGGCGCTGGTGCTCACCTCCGCCGCAGCCGCCGCGCCCGTTCCCCCGCACCTGCCCGCGGCCGCGGTCGACGCCCCCGCGCTGCCGCCCGCCCGGCCGGGCGCCACGGTCCCGGGTGCGTACATCATCCACACCTCCGGTTCGACCGGCATACCCAAGCCGGTCGCGGTCGGCCGGGCGGCCCTGGAGAACCATCTGACCGGCACGGCCGAACGGTTCGGGCTGACGGCCGACGACCGGGTGCTGCTCTTCGCGCAGCCGTCCTTCGACGTGGCACTCGAAGAAGTGCTGCCCTCGCTGTACGCGGGCGCCTGCCTGGTCGTGCCGGAGTGGGAGGTGCCCACCGGCACCGAACTGGCCGGGCTGCTGGTCTCCGCGCAGGTCTCGGTCGCCAACCTGCCCACCAGCTACTTCCTCGCCACCCGCCAGGAGCTGCAGGCGCCGCTGCGCGAGCGGAGCTGGACGCCGCGGCTGCTGGTGCTCGGCGGCGAGCGCATCCCGGCGGACGCCCTGCGCGGCTTCCTCGCCGACACCGATGCGACGGTGCTCAACGCCTACGGTGTGACGGAGGCGGCCGTCACCTCCACCGTGCACGAGATCACCCGTGACGCCCTGACGGACGGCGCGGAGATCCCGCTGGGCACCGAGCTGCCCGGCGAGCGCATCCACGTGCTGGACGCACACCTGCGGCCGCTGCCGGACGGGGCCGTCGGCGAACTGGCCATCGCCGGAGCCGGGTTGGCCGAGGGCTACGTCGGCAACCCCGACGCCACCGCGGCCCGGTTCGTACGCATCGACGCGCTCGGGGGCGAACGGGTCTACCTCACCGGCGACTTGGGCTTCCGCGGCCGGGACGGGCTGCTGCGCTTCCTGGGCCGCCGCGACAACCAGGTCAAGCTGCGCGGTCACCGCATCGAGCTGGAGGAGGTCGAGGCCGCGGCGTCCGCGGTGCTCGGCGGCCGGTCCTGCGCCGTCGTCCTCGACCGGGACACCCCGGGCGATCCCCGGCTGGTCGGCTTCCTCGACGGCGGCACGGGCGGCGAACAGGCCTGGAACGAGCAGGCGTTGCACGCCGAACTGAGCAGCCGGCTGCCCGGCGCCCTGGTGCCCAGCTGCTGGGTGCAACTGGCGGAGATGCCCACCCTGGCCGGGGGCAAGCCCGACCGGGCGGCGCTGGGGCGCATGGCCGCGGGCCTGGAGCGGACGCCGCCGACGCCAGAGGAGAGCGCCCCTGCCGCGGATCCTGCACGGTCCGCCGATCCTGCGGTGGTCCTGCTCGCCGAGGGCTGGCGCGCGGTGCTGGGACACGGCCGCTTCGACGAGGCCTCGCACTTCTTCCACATCGGCGGGCATTCGCTGCTCGCCGCGCAGCTGGCGGCCTGGCTGGAGCCTCGCCTGGGCGGCCGGCCGCCGCTGCGCACGCTCTTCCGCCACCCCGTGCTGGCCGACCAGGCCCGCGCCCTCGCCGCCACGACCGCCTCGAAGGAGTTCTGATGACCGACCTGAGGACCGATCAGCAGGACCTCGTCCCGAGCGTGGCCCACGGCACGCCCCTCCCCGCGACCGGCGCCGCGTCCGGTGTGCTGTCCCGCTTCGAGGAGTGGGTGCGCCGCTCGCCCGAGGCCCCCGCGGTCGTCGACGGGCCGCACTGCTGGAACTACCGGCAGCTGTCGGAGGCGGCCGACGAGGCCGCGCGGGTGCTGGGCACGCGGGTCCGCCCCGGCGACCTCGTCGGCGTGTGCCTGGACCGGTCGGCCGCGCTGGTGGTGACCGCCGTCGCCCTCGCCCGGATCGGCGCGGTCTACCTGCCCCTCGGGCCCCGCCCGGGAGAGCGCCGCATCGGGACCGTGACCGAGGACATCGGCGTCGTCTGCCTGATCGGCGACCCGGACGTCCTGCCGGACCGGCACCGCGCGGCCGAGCAGCTCGCCCTGCCGCTGCCGTGCGAGGGCGCGAACGCGGCAGCCACCGCCGTCGCGGCCTTCGCGCCGCCCGCGCCGGGGGCCCGCCCCGCACCGCCCGGGGCGCTGTACGCCGTGCTGACCTCGGGTTCCACCGGCAGGCCCAAGGCGGTCGCCGTCGCGGAACCCGCCCTGGCCGCCCTGCTGGACTGGTTCCGTCACGAGACCGCGCTGGCCCCCGGCGACCGGCAGTCCCTGCTGATCGGTGTCGCGTTCGACCCGCACGTGCTGGAGCTGTGGGCCGGGCTGACCTCCGGCGCCGCCCTGATGCCCGCGCCGGACTCCGTGCGCTGGGACCCCGCCCTGCTCACCGGATGGTGGCGCGAGGCCGGCGTCACGGTGGCCGTCACGGCCACGCCGATGGTCGAGCCGCTCCTCGACCGCCCCTGGCCGACGGGCCTGAAGCTGCGTCATATGTTCGTCGGCGGCGACCGGATGCGCCGCCGCCCGGGCCCCGACGTCACCGCGACCGTGCACAACGCCTACGGTCCGGCCGAGGCCACCGTCATCAGCACGACGCACGCCATGCGGGCCTCCGACGGCGATGTGAGCACCGACGCGGCCCCGCCGATCGGGAGGCCCGTCCCGGGGGCCACCGTCGTCGTCACCGACGAGACCGGCCGCGTCCTGCCCCGCGGCGAACAGGGCGAACTGCACATCGGCGGAACCGGCCTGGCCCTCGGCTACCTGGACCCGGAGCTGACCGCACGGCGGTTCACCGCACCGGCCGAGGACGCGTCCCCGGCCGGCACGGACCGCCTGTACCGGACCGGCGACCGGGTGCGGATGCTCGCCGACGGGCGGCTGGAGTTCCTCGGCCGCCTCGACGACCAGGTGAAGATCAGCGGCATGCGCATCGAACCGGCCGAGGTGGAGGCCGCGTTCGAGCAGGACCCCGCCGTGCACAGCGCGGTGGTCACCGCCCCCCGGTCCGCGGACGGGCGCGCACGGCTGGTGGCCCACGTCCTCCCGGCCACCGGCACCGCACCCGCCGCGGACCGGCTGCTCGCCGCGGTCCGGGCCTGGCTGCCCGAGCAGGCCGTTCCGTCGGCCGTGCGGATCGTGGACGCCTTCCCGCTGGACGCCAACGGCAAGGTGGACCGGGCCGCACTGCTCAAGCGGGAGGAGGCTCCTGCCGAGACGGTCGTCACGGTCGCGGACGACGACGGCGCGTCCGGGAGCGAGCATCTGATCCTGCGCACGGTCCGCGACCTGCTGGGCCGTCCCGACACCACGCTCCGGGACAACTTCACCGACGCCGGGGGCACGTCCCTCGTCGTGGCCCGGCTGCTGGAGACCGTCGAGCAGGAGACGGGCGTGCGCCTGCGCGCACCGGAGGTGCTGCGCCAGCCGGACCTGCGGGCGGTCGCGGCGGTGCTCGACAGACGTCGCGGGGGCCTGAAGTGACCTTCATTTCCCCGCGGTTGGCCCGTGACGACGACTCCAAGGAACCAGCTTTGAACCCTCCCCCGGTTGAAGCAGGGGGATTCCTGGCTCAGGAGGCCCCGCAGGTCTGCGACTCGAGAGGTCTTACTCCCTCAACACCAGCCGGGACGGAACCTGCCCGGTTGCCCGAAAGCATGAGGGTGCGCCGACTTGATTCTCGCTCAGCGCGTCGTGCGTGCTTGGTTCTCGCAACGCACGGCGGTCAGCCTACCCGTTCCTTGCCCTGCTCCGCAGGGATTCGACCTCTCCCCCAGCTCAAGCCGGGGACATCCGCAAAGGAGATCAGGTGACCGATCTGCCCTCCCTCGTGGCGCGCCACGCCGCGAGGACCCCGGACGCCCTGGCCGTGGCCGACGGCGACCAGGCGCTCACCTACGCACAACTCGACGCGGCTGCCCGGGCGTTGGCCGCCTATCTGACGAGCCGCGGTGTACGGGCCGGCGACTGCGTCGCGCTGCTGATGCCGCGCTCGGCCCGGACCGTCGTCGCGCAGCTCGCACTGTGGCGGGCGGGTGCGGCGTGCGTACCGCTCGACCCGGCGCACCCGCGCGCACGGACCGAGGCCGCGCTCCTCGGCTCGGGCGCCGTACTGACCGTGGGCGACGGCAAGCTGCTCGACGCCGCGGACGGGCTGGGTCCGTGTCTGGCACTGCCCGACGAGCCGCTGTACGACGAGCCGCTGCCCGAGGTGCCCCGCGCGTCCGCCGCCGGTCCGGGTCCGGATGCCACGGCGTTCGTGCTGTTCACCTCCGGGTCCACCGGGCGCCCCAAGGGCGTCGCCCTCACCCAGGGCGCCGTCGCGGAGCTGTTCACCGACCCGGCCTATGTCACGATCACCGCGCGCGACCGGACGCTGCTGCACTCCCCCGCCACGTTCGACGCCTCCACGTTCGAGGTGTGGGGGGCTCTCGCCAACGGTGCGGCCGTGATGGTGTGCACCGTCGCACAGCCATCGCTGGAGGACCTGGCCCGCCAGGTGGAGCAGCACGGCGTCACCGTCGGCTTCTTCACCACGGCCCTCTTCCACCAGCTCGCCGCACGCCGTTCGCGCGTCTTCTCGCTCCTGCGCACCGTCGTGGTGGGCGGTGAGGCGCTGGCGGCCCATCACGCGCGTGCGGTGCTGCGGGAGTTCCCCTGGCTGGAGCTGGTCAACGGCTACGGTCCGACGGAGGCGACGACCTTCGCCACCACCCACCGGGTCACCGACGCGGACTGCGACGGTCCGGTGCCGATCGGCCGGCCCGTGGCCGGCGCGACGGCCCACGTCCTGGACACCGACGGGCGGCCCGTCGCGGACGGCGGGCGCGGCGAGCTGTGGATCGGCGGCAGCCGCCTGGCCGTCGGCTACACGGGGCAACCGGCCCTGACCGCCGAGCGGTTCGTCGACCACCCCTCCCTCGGGCGCCTCTACCGCACCGGCGACGTGGTGTCGGCACGGCCGGACGGGGTCCTGGAGTTCCACGGGCGCACGGACGACCAGGTCAAGGTGCGCGGCTTCCGGATCGAGCCCGGCGAGGTCGAACACGCGCTGCGCGGCCTGCCGGAGGTCGAGGACGCGGCCGTGGCGGTGCGCCGCCCGGCCCCCGACGACGTCCGCCTGGCCGCCTTCGTGGTGGCCGCGCCGGGTCCCGTGCCCCGGGCCGAGGCCCTGCGCGAGCGGCTCGCCGGTCTGCTGCCCGCCCATCTCGTGCCGGACGAACTGACCGTCGTCGAGCGGCTGCCGCTCACCACCTCCGGCAAGGTGGACCGTCGCGCGCTCGCCGAGCACGCGACGGCGGACGCACCCGTACCACCCGCCGCGCCGGCGGCGATGACCCCGTTCCAGCAGGCCGTCGCCGACATCTGGAGCCGCTCGCTGGGCTGCGGCGTCGCACGGCCCGACGCCGACTTCCTGGCCCTCGGCGGCCACTCCCTCCTCGCCCTCGCCGTCACGGACGACCTGCGCGAGGAGCTGGGCGTCGAGCTGTCCCTCGCCGACTTCTTCACCGATCCCACGGTGGCCGCACACGCCGCGCTGGTCGAACGCGCGCTGCTGGCCGCCCACAGCGACCTGGGCCCCGCGCCGGAGGACACCGATGCACACTGACACCACGGCAGCCCTGCAGGAGCAACTCCTGCGCCGCGCCCGCGCCGCCGCCCGCACGCACACCACCCCGGCGCCCGCGGAATCCCACGGCGACGGCCCCGCTCCGCTGTCCCGGGCCCAGCGCCGGCTGTGGCTGACCGAGCAACTCGGGCCGGAGGGCGGCGCGCAGTACAACGTGCCGTTCGCCACCCGCCTGCACGGGCCGCTCGACGTGGACGCCCTGGGCACGGCGCTGACCGGCCTGGTGCGCCGCCACGAGATCCTGCGCACCCGCTACGGCCGGCGCGACGGCGAGCCGTACCAGGAGCCGCTTCCCGCACCGGCCCCGGTCACGGTCCGGCCGGCCGACGCGGACGGCGACGGCCGGGAGCTGCTGGCCGAGGAGGCCGGGCGGCCGTTCGACCTGGCCGCAGGCACCATCCCGCGCGCCCTGGTACTGCGGCACGGACCGCAGGACCACACCGTGCTGCTGACGTTCCATCACATCTCCATCGACGGGCCCTCGTTGGACGCCGTTGCCGAGGAACTGGCCGGTCTCTACGCGGCCGCCAGGGACGGCGTCCCCTACCAGGAGCCGCAGCCGCCGCAGTACGCGGACTTCGCCCGCCGGGAGTCCGCGCAGGCCGGCGAGCTCGCCGAGGGCCTGGACCACTGGGCCCGCCGGCTGGCCGGAGCCACACCGCTCCGGCTGCCACGGTCCGCCGATACGGAAGCCCGGCTCGCCGCCACCCACACCGCACCCCTGGACGGACCCGTACTGCCCGCCCTGCGCGCGCTCGGCACGCAGCACCGCGCCACGCTGTTCACCGTGACGCTCGCCGCCGCGTTCGCCGCCCTGCACCGGTTCACCGGCGAGACCGACCTGGTGATCGGCTGTGCCGGCACCCACCGCGAAGGCCGGGCCATGCGCGGCCTGGTGGGCCTGTGCGTCAACACCCTGCCGGTGCGGGTGGACCTGTCCGGCGACCCCGCGTTCGCGGTGCTGGTCGAGCGGGTGCGGGAGGCGCTGCTGGACGCCCAGCAGCACCGCGACGTCCCCTTCGACCTGATCCTGGAGCGGCTCGGCGCAGGGGCCCGGGACGCCGAGGGCACGGCCCTCGTACGGGTGACGTCGGACGTGCTGCGCGAGCCGACGGCCCTGCGGCTGCCGGGACTGCGGGCGGAGGCGGTCGAAGTCGGCCTGACCGACGCCAAGTTCGACCTGTCCTTCGGGCTGCTGGACACCGACCGTCCGGCGGCGCTCGTCCGCCATCGCCGGTCCGCGCTGGACACGGCGACGGGCGAGGAACTGGGCCGGTCCTTCGCCGCGTTGCTGGGTGCGGTCGCAGCCGACCCCGGGATCCGGCTGTCCCGGCTGCCCGGCCGGGCCGTCGAGCGGGACGATGACGGCCACCCGGCCGAGGTCCTGCTGCGCGCCCACCCCGAGGTCGCCGAGGCCGTCGTACCGCACCCCGCCGCCGGGCCGCTGCTGGCCTACGCCGTGCTGCGGCGGACCGACGGCCCGTCACCGGCCCGGCTGCGCGCCTGCCTGCGTGCCGAGCTGGCGCCGGAGTCGGTCCCCGCCGCCGTCGTCCTGCTGGACGCGATGCCGCGCACGCCCCGGGGCACGGTGGATACGGCCCGGCTGCCGGGAGCCCCGGCGGTGCCGGCCCCGGACGGACCGCGGGCGGCCGCGGTGACGGAGGCGTTCGCCGCCGTACTGGGCCGGGCGCCCGGCCCGGACGACGACTTCTTCGCCCTGGGCGGGCAGTCGTTGACCGCCGTGCAGCTGGCGGAGCAGCTGCGCTCCGGCCTCGGGCTGCCGCTGAACGGCCTGGACGTCATGCAGTGCCGCACCCCGCGCGCCGTCGCGGCCCTGCTGGAGACGCGGGCGACGGAGCAGGCGGCTGCACGGCCGTCGGCGCGCCCGCGCCGCTCCCGCCCCGGCACCGTCCTGGTGACCGGTGGCACGGGCGGCGTCGGCTCCTTCGTCCTGCGCGAACTCGCGGCCCGCGGACGGCCGGTCCTGGCGCTCGCCCGCCCGGAGTCGGCGCACCTGGTGGCCGGTGACGGCGTGGACGTCGTCGAGGGCGACCTGAGCGACCTCGACGGTCTGCGCGACGCCGTCGCAAGCGCGGACGCGGTGATCCACGCCGCCTGCACCTTCACGCGTCCGGAAGTGGACGTGGCGGCGATGGAGGCAATGACCGGAGCGTGGTGCCGCGGACCGTTCGTCTTCGTCAGCAGCGTGGACGCCTACGGGCACCCCGCGGACGCACGGGTGGCCGAAGGTGCGGAGCCCGGGGAGCCGCTGAGCCCGTACGGACGGGCCAAACTCGACTGCGAGCGGCTGCTGTTGAATGCGGCGGGCCACGGCGACCGGGGCGGTGCGAGCGCCGTACGGTCCCCCATCGTCTGGGGCCCGCACGCCCGGCTGCGCGACCAATTGCAGTGGGGGGCGACCGGGATCCTGTACCAGGCCGCCGCCGACGGCCGGCCGATCGTCCTGCCCGGGCCCGGCACCCACGGCCACGGCTGGTACGGCGCGCCCTGGGTGCACGCCGCCGCCCTGGCGCGGGCCGTGACCGCCTGCCTCGACGATCCGGTGCACGGCGTGGCCAACGCGGTAAGCGGGCACGTCGCGTGGCCGGAGCTGGCGGCCGAACTGGTGGAGCTGCTCGGCAGCAACAGCCGGGTCCTGTACGGGGAGGAGGTGCACCCGGACCTGGACCACCACTGGCACTACCGCGCGGACCGGCTGGCGGACGCCCTGCGCCCGCGGCCGGGCGAGGACCTGCGCACGGTGCTCGCCTCGATGACGGCCTGACGCGCCGGCGTGACGGGGCCGGTTCCCGGACCGGCCCCGCCACGGGCCACTCCGCCCAAATCCCCGGCGCCGGATCACAGTTGGGTAAAACACGTCCGACCGGAGGGGTGTGTGACATTGCACATGTCACATCCTTCTCACCATGAGAAGGTTAAGAGCCCTGATAGCGTCCGCCGCCGCGATCGGCGGAGTCCTCGCGGGCGTCACGCCCGCCTCCGCATCCCTTCCCGCGCCCGGCAACACCGGCCAGGGGAAGCTCACATGGAGCTCCTGCAACGACGCCACCACTCCCGCGCTGCAGTGCGCCATGCTCGACGTGCCCCTGGACTATGCGCATCCGGACGGCACCAGGATCAAGCTCAAGCTGAACCGCCTCCCGGCCACCGCGCCCAGGAGCAGGCAGCAGGGGCCGATCCTGCTGAACCCCGGCGGCCCCGGCGACTCCGGCCTGTGGATGCCCGCCTACATCTCCGGAAAGATCCCCCAGGACGTCGCCTCGACGTACGACTGGATCGGCTTCGACCCGCGCGGCACCAACGCCAGCGAGCCGCACATCACCTGCGACGCGCACTACTTCGACGCCGAGCGGCCCGACTACCAGGTCAGCAAGGGCACTTCGCAGGCGTGGCTGGAGAAGTCGGCCACGTACGCGGCCGACTGCGCCGCGCACTGGAGCCGGTTCCTCCCGCACATGACCACCGTCGACAACGCGCGCGACATGGACAGCATCCGGCGGGCCCTCGGCGCCCAGAAGATCAACTTCTATGGCGGCTCGTGGGGGACCTCACTGGGCTCGACGTACGGTCAACTCTTCCCCTCGCACGTGCGCCGGATGGTCCTCGACAGCATCGTCGGCCCCACCATCAGCTGGTACGACCACAACATCCTGCAGGACAAGGAGCACCAGCGCCGGTTCGACGCCTTCGCGGCATGGACCGCCAAGGCCGACTCCGTCTACCACCTGGGCACCGACGCCGCCACGGTGAAGCAGAAGTACTACCAGGTCGAGGACGCGCTGCGCACCGCCCCGGTGGCCGCCGCCCCGGCCCCCGGCAGGATCGGTCCCGCCGAGTTCGAGGACACCTTCTACGGCGGCGGCTACAACTTCCTGCGCTGGCCGCGGATGGCGACCGTGCTGTCGGCCTACCTCACCCGGCACGACACCCGCCCGCTGGCGATCGCCTACAACAGCTACGCGGCCCCCGGCGCCGACGACGGTACGTTCCCGGCGTACAACGCGGTCCAGTGCACCGAGAACGACTGGCCGCGCGACTGGGAGTTCTGGAAGAAGGACCAGGCCGGGGTCGACGCCGTCGCCCCCTTCTACACCTACAACAACATGTGGTACAACGCCGCCTGCATGTTCTGGCCCTACCAGGGCGACCGGGCCGGCCGGCTGAAGATCACCGGCAAGGGCCTGCCGCCCGTCCTGCTCTTCCAGGCCACCGAGGACGCCGCCACCCCCTACCCGGGCGCCGTCGCCATGCACAAGGCACTGCCCGGATCGAAGCTGGTCGTCCAGAACGGCGGCAGCTTCCACGAGATCCTCTTCCACGGCAACGCCTGCCTGGACGACACCTTCACCGCCTACCTGCGCGACGGCGCCCTCCCCTCCGGCAAGGGCTTCGTCGCCAGGACCTGTGCCCCCGAGCCCGACCCGGCACCGGTCTACGTGACCCCGCCGCCCGCCTCGTTGAAGGCCGGGGCCGCGCTTCCGCCCACCGACCCGCAGGCTGTTCACGGCGTCCGATGAAGTTGCTCATGCCGACCTGACGGCCTGGACCGGCACCGCGCGCCGGTCCAGGCCCTTTCACGTTCAGGAGGCCGTGCCGTCCAGCTCCTTGCGCACCTCACGGGCCGCCGCCACGAGGTTCTCCAGGGAAGCGCGAACCTCCGTCCAGCCGCGAGTCTTCAGACCGCAGTCGGGGTTGACCCACAGACGCTCGCCCGGGATCGCGGCCAGGCCCTTCCGCAGCAGATCCGCCGCCTCGGCGGCACCGGGGACACGGGGCGAGTGGATGTCGTAGACGCCGGGGCCGACTTCGCGCGGGTACCCGGCCGCGGCCAGCTCACCGGCGACCTGCATGTGGGAGCGGGCTGCCTCCAGGCTGATGACGTCGGCGTCGAGGTCGTCGATGGCGGTCAGGATGTCGCCGAACTCCGCGTAGCACATGTGCGTATGGATCTGGGTGTCCGGCCGGATGCCACTGGTGGCGAGGCGGAAGGCCTCGGTGGCCCAGGCGAGGTACGCCGCATGGTCGGCCCTGCGCAGCGGGAGGGTCTCGCGCAGGGCGGGCTCGTCGGCCTGGATCACCGAAGTGCCCGCCGCTTCCAGGTCGTTCACCTCGTCGCGCAGCGCGAGGGCGACCTGCCGGGCGGTCTCGGCGAGCGGCTGGTCGTCGCGGACGAAGGACCAGGCGAGCATGGTGACGGGCCCGGTCAGCATGCCCTTGACCGGCCGATGGGTGAGCGACTGGGCGTAGCGGGTCCAGCGGACGGTCATCGGTTCGGGGCGGGAGATGTCACCGGCGAGGATCGGCGGGCGGACGTAGCGGGTGCCGTAGGACTGGACCCAGCCGTGCCGCGTGGCCAGGTAGCCGGTGAGCTGTTCGGCGAAGTACTGGACCATGTCGTTGCGTTCGGGCTCGCCGTGGACGAGCACGTCGATGCCGGCCTTCTCCTGGAAGGCGACGACCTCGCGGATCTCGGCCTCGATGCGCTCCTCGTAGGCAGCCGTGCCGATGCGTCCGGCACGCAGGCCGGCACGGGCGGTGCGCAGCTCGGTGGTCTGCGGGAAGGAGCCGATGGTGGTGGTCGGCAGCAACGGCAGGCCGAGACGGTCGCGTTGGGCCGCTGCGCGCAGGCCGTAGGGTTGCGAGCGGTGCGTGTCGGCCTCGGTGACGGCGGCGCTGCGGGCGCGTACCGCCGGGTCGTGGGCGATGGCGGAACCCGCGCGGGAGGCCAGGTCGGCGCGGTTGGCGGCGAGTTCGGCCGCGACGGAGTCGGTGCCGCGCTCCAGCGCGCGGGCCAGCGTGACGATCTCGCCCGTCTTCTGACGGGCGAAGGCGAGCCAGCGGACGATCTGCAGGTCGATGTCCCGTTCGGCCGTGGCGTCGAGCGGGACGTGCAGCAGCGAGCAGGAGGCCGCGACGTCGACGCGGCCGGCGAGGCCGAGGAGGGTGCCGAGGGTGGCCAGCGACTTCTCCAGGTCGTCGATCCAGACGTTGCGGCCGTTGACCACGCCGGCGACCAGGCGCTTGCCGGGCAGTCCGCCGACGGCCGCGAGGTCGTCGAGGTTGGCGGCCGCGGACCGGGTGAAGTCCAGGGCCAGGCCCTCGACCGGGGCCTTGGCCAGGACCGGCAGGGCCTCGCCGAGACGGTCGAAGTAGGAGGCGACCAGCAGCTTCGGCCGGTCGGTGAGGGCGCCCAGTTCGCGGTAGGCGCGGGCGGCGGCGTTCAGTTCGGCCGGGGTGCGGTCCTGGACCAGGGCGGGCTCGTCGAGCTGCACCCACTCGGCGCCGGCGGCCCTGAGGTCCGCCAGCACTTCGGCGTAGACGGGCAGCAGCCGGTCGAGGAGCGTGAGCGGTTCGAAGCCGGGCCCGACGCCGGGCGCGGGCTTGGCCAGCAGGAGGTAGGTGACGGGGCCGACCAGCACGGGGCGCGCGGCCAGGCCCAGCGCGAGGGCCTCCTCGAGCTCGGCGACCTGCTTGGCGGAGTCGGTGGTGAAGACGGTGTCGGGACCGAGTTCCGGGACCAGGTAGTGGTAGTTGGTGTCGAACCACTTGGTCATCTCCAGCGGCGCCACGTCCTGGGTGCCGCGGGCCATCGCGAAGTAGCCGTCCAGGGCGTCGGCTTCGACGGCCGCGCGGTGCCGGGCGGGGATCGCACCGACCATGACGCTGGTGTCCAGGACGTGGTCGTAGTACGAGAAGTCACCGGTCGGCACCTCATGGATGCCGGCCTCGGCGAGCTGCCGCCAGGTGGTGCGGCGCAGTCCGGCGGCCGTCTCCCGCAGGGCGTCGGCGGTGACGCGGCCCTGCCAGTAGCCCTCGATCGCCTTCTTCAGTTCACGGTTGCGGCCTTGGCGCGGGTAGCCGTACACGGTGGCGCGCGCTGCCGCGGCTGCGGACTTGCTGGTCACAAAACTCTCCTTCGCGAGCTGCTTCCTGGATCTCGGAACGCCGCGAGAACGCGAAGGGGTTGGCGGACGGGCCACGCCACAGCCGTGGAGCGCCCGTTCGATGTAAACGCCGACCCGCCCTCGAGGTCACCGAGATCTCCGCGCGCGAACGGTCGCACGCGGGCAACGGGCAGGTCTTCGGACTCACGGGCGCGCCTGCCGAAGGCAGACACCTAATGGCCGTCGCTTCCCGGACCCGTCACGGGGCCCAGTGCGTATGACGGCGGTCGTTCCCGCTCACCGCTGCGGGGCAGTCCCGGATTCCCACCGGGTTCCCTCTTGCGACGCGCCTGCCTGGCGAGCAGGGCGAACCAGCTGCACGCGCCACCCTAGGGCGGGGATCCGGTACTTGAACAGCGGTGTTCACATGCCGGTCGCACAAGGCCGTGTGTCATGAACCACGTTTGGGCCCTCCTTGTGCCCGGCACCGAAGCGCCCCGTAAGGGGCGCGGGGCGGTGACTTTGTGCGGCTCCGCCGCGTGGGCGCGATCGGCCACGACGCTCCCGCAGTCGAGGTTCTCGGGGCTGCGCCCCGGACCCCTGGGGTGGTGCGTCGGCTGCAGGCCGGTGGGGGCTGATCGCGCAGTTCCCCGCGCCCCTTACAGAGGCGCACCGCACCCACGAGCGAAGATCCGCCGGACAGGCCCTGGCACCGCGGCGTTGTCAGTGGTCGGTGCGACGATCGTCCCGGCGGCGCGAACACGTGCCGCGTCCTGCGGTTACGAAGAACGAGGAGTGAGTCCCGTGCGCATCGTGGTCAGTGAATTCATGAGCCTGGACGGCGTCGTGCAGGCACCCGGCGGAGCCGAGGAGGACACCGACGGCGGCTTCGCCCACGGCGGCTGGTCGCACCCGTTCTTCGACCCGGAGGTGATGGGCGGGGCCATCTCCGAGGCCCTGGACAGGACCCAGGCACTGTTGTTCGGGCGCCGCACGTGGCAGACGATGGCCGCGGCGTGGCCGGAGCGGGCCGGCGATCCGTTCGCCGACCGGATGAACTCCATCCCGAAGTACGTCGTGACCGGGACCCTGGAGGACGCCGAGCTGACGTGGAACAACACCACGCGCATCCCCGGCGACCAGGCCCTGGCCCGCATCCGCGAACTGCGAGCGGCCGACGGCGGCGACCTGCAGGTCATGGGCAGCCCCACGCTCGTCCGCACCCTGCTGAGCGAGGGCCTGGTCGACGAGCTGCGGCTCATCATCACCCCGGTGCTCCTCGGCGGCGGGAAGAGGATCTTCACCGACGACGGTGTGCTGCGCACCTTCGAGCTGGTCTCCTCGGTCACCAGCGGCACGGGTGCACACGTGTGCACCTACCGGCCGGCTCCCAAGGGGTAGAGGCGTGGAAGCCGCCTACCTACGCGCGTAGTCCGGCAGCGGCTCCCACACCTTCTGGTCGAACCGCCAGGTGTACTGCGGCCGGTCCTTGACCGCGGTCGTGCGGAACGGCTGCCCGTGATCGTCGATCTTCAAGGTCCCGGACCGGCCGCCGCTGCTCCACTCCAGCTCCAGTTCCCAGGTCACGTCGTGGCCGGTGGTGCGGGCGAGGATGTCCAGCGGCTGCGGGTCCGTCGAGGAGACCTTGTACGGGAAGTCGGTGGCCGGGATCTTGACGTCGCCCTGCTCCCCCGCGGTGGGGCGGGCGGTGGGCCGGTCGCGGTCGAGGTCGACGTCGAAGAAGGCCGGGGTGAGACCGCCGCCGCAGCCGTCGCCCATCGAATACCCCGACCAGGCCAGGGGCGCCGTGCTCTTGAGGACGCGTACGTGCAGGGCCCGCAGCACGACGGCCTGGCCGTTCTTGCCCTGCACGTCGACGGTGATGTGCAGGCGTCCGCCGGGCACGGCCCGCAGCCCGGTGACCCAGGCACGCGTATCCGTGTCGTTCGGCGGTTCGGGCACCTCTGCGGGTTTCCGTCCGGAGACGTACATGGTGTTGCAGCGGTCGGCGAGGGTGTAGGGCTGGACGTCGGCGGTCAGCGGCTCGCCGGAGTCGCTCCCGCGCCCGCCGCCGTTGTCCTTGCCGTCGGAGGCGCCCTCCTCCGGCGAACCGCTGTTGCCGTCGGGCTTCTTCCCTCCGCCCTCCGCCTTGTCGGTCCCTCCGGTGGGCGTGCTGCCGCCGTCCGGTGACGCGGCGCCGTCCCGGCCCGGCTCGGTGCCGCCCGGGGCTCCGGACGGTGCGAGGGGCGCGCCGGAGACGTTCGACCGGGCGCGGTGTGCGTCCGTCCCGTCCTGGCGCGCACCCGGCGGCGTGGTGGCCGCCCAGGCGACGAGGGCGGTGGGCACGGCTATGCCGACGGCTGCTGCTGCGACGACGCCCAGGCGCACGCGGCGCGAGCGGCGGCCGCCGGCGGCGCCTGCCGATTCGCCGGACCGCGGCCGGGGCACGGCCTCGGACTCCGGCGCGGGCTCGAACTCCGGCGCGGGCGCGGGCAGTTCCGCCACCGCCGACTCCGGCTCGGCCGCGACCGGCTCCGGCGTCCGCTCCGGCGGCTTCGCCTCCGCTTCGCCCTGCGCCCTGGAACGTCGTGCGTCGTCCGCCAGGATCCAGCGGCGGTGCAGCTCCACCAGCTCCTGCGGGGTGGCTCTGCAGAGCCGGGCGAAGCGCTCGACGGGAGCGTAGTCGGCGGGCACGGCACCGCCGTTGCAATAGCGGTGGACGGTCGACGTGCTCATGTGCAGCCGCTTCGCCAAGGCCCCGTAGCTGAGCCCCGAACGGTCCTTCAGCTCGCGCAGCTGCTCCGCGAATTCCTCGATCCCCCCGGCCATGCCGGCATCCCCCTGTTCCGGAGCCGCGTTCCGGACCGCGGCGATTCATCAGGTCAGGCTATATGAGGCGTTTCCCATGAGAGGATCCCGACGCGCTGTACACAGCGGCATCGGTTCGGCAGTGGAAGGTGAGCATGTACGCGATATCCCTGGGCGACGACGGCGCGGAGCTGTGTCCGCTGGAGCCGTGGCAGGCCGAGGAGTTCCTGGCCCACATGGACCGGGGCCGGGAGTTCATCGGGCAGTTCATCGAACTGCCCGACATCGTCACGGACTTGGAGTCGGGCCGGGCGTATCTCCAGCAGTACGCGGACAAGGCAGCGGCCGACGCCGGGCGCCTGTACGGCATCCGGACGGACGGCAAGCTGGTCGGCGGGGTCCTCTTCCGGAGGATGGACGTCGCGCAGGGCACCGCCGAGGCGGGCTGCTGGCTGGAGCCGTCGGCGGCGGGCAGGGGACTGGTGACCCGGGCCGCGCGCGTGATCATCGACTGGGCCGTCGAGGAGCGGGGCATCCACCGCGTGGAGTGGTGGGCCGCCTCGGAGAACACGGCCAGCATCGCCGTGGCCCGGCGGCTCGGCATGACGAGGGACGGCGTGCTGCGGGAGAACCACCTGTACCGGGGGAAGCGGCACGACGTGGAGATCTGGTCGGTGCTCGCCCCGGAGTGGCGAGCGGCCAGGGCGGCCTAGATGTTCACCCTGTTCCTCGCCTTCCTCGGGGCGTGCACGCTGATCGCCGCCTCGCCCGGCCCCAGCACGATGCTGATCATCCGTCAGTCCCTGCACAGCAGACGGGCCGGCTTCCTCACCGTGCTGGGCAACGAGACCGGCGTGTTCGTCTGGGGCGTCGTCGCCGCCTTCGGGCTCACGGCACTGCTCGCGGCCTCGCGGCTGGCCTACGACGTCATGCGGATCGGCGGCGCCGCGGTCCTCATCGGCTTCGGTGTCCAGGCGTTGCTGGCAGCCCGCCGCGGACACGCGCAGCCGGCGGAGCCGGAAGGATCACCGGCCGTGCGCTCCGGCTGGCGGTCGTACCGTTCCGGCCTGCTGCTGAACCTCGCCAATCCCAAGGCGGCGGTGTTCGCGATGTCGTTCCTGCCGCAGTTCGTGCCCGCCGGCGCGCCCAAGCTGCCCACGATGGTCGGTCTGGCCGCGATCTGGGCGGTCTACGAGGTCGGTTACTACGGCCTGTACGTGTGGTTCGTCGGCCGGTTGCGGGGCCTGATCTCGCGGGCGAACGTGCGCAAGCGTCTGGAGCAGGTCTCCGGGGGCGTGCTGTTGCTGCTCGGCATACGCATGGCCGTCGAGGGCTGACGGTGCACCGCGTCGGTCCCGCCGTGCCCCGGGGCGCGGCGGGACCGCGGATAGGGTGGCGGTGCCCGTTGCCCTCCGTACGATGCCCCCACCCCGCAAGGACGCCGACGTGCCCGACTGGATCACCGTCCCCGTCGACCCCTGCCTCCTGCGCGGTGCCCTGGACGTGGAACGGACCGAGCACGGCATCGTGCCGCACCGGCTGCCCGCCTGGGTCCGGGAGCAGTACCCCGACCCGTACTTGTGCAGGGTCGAGGCCCAGGCCTGCGGTGTGCGGCTGGTCTTCCGTACCCGGGCCACGGCGATCGATCTGGACGTGCTGCCCACGAAGACGGTGTTCAAGGGCGCGCCACCCCCTCCGGAAGGCCTGTACGACCTGCGCATCGACGGCCGTCCGGCGGGCGGTGTCAGCGTGTCCGGCGGCAACGTCCGCACCATCGACCTGGTCACCCGGTCCGAGTCCGTCCACCCCGGCCCGCCCGTCACCGTCCGCTTCTCCGGGCTGTCCCCGGACGAGAAGGACGTCGAGATCTGGCTGCCGCAGACGGAGACGGTCGAGCTGATCGCCCTGCGCACCGACGCCCCGGTCGAGGCGGCGCCGGACCACGGCCGCAGGGTGTGGCTGCACCACGGCAGTTCGATCAGCCAGGGCAGCACGGCGGGGAGCCCGACCACGACGTGGCCGGCGCTGGCCGCCGGCCTGGGCGGCGTGGAGCCGGTCAACCTGGGTCTGGGCGGGAACGCCCTGCTCGACCCGTTCACGGCGCGGGTCCTGCGGGACACGCCCGCGGACCTGATCAGCGTGAAGCTCGGCATCAACGTGGTCAACGCCGATCTGATGCGTCTGCGGGCCTTCACCCCGGCGGTCCACGGTTTCCTGGACACCGTTCGCGAGGGGCACCCCACCACGCCCCTGCTGGTCGTCTCCCCCGTGCTCTGCCCGATCCAGGAGGACACCCCGGGCCCTCTCGTGCCGGAGTTCGACGGCGGGAAGGTGCGGTTCCGTGCGCTCGGCGACCCGGCAGAGCGCGCCGAGGGAAAACTGACGCTCCGTGTCGTCCGGGACGAGCTGGCCCGTGTCGTGACGCAGCGGGCGGCCGACGACCCGAACCTGTACTACCTCGACGGCCGTTCGCTCTACGGCGAGGCGGACGCCGCCGAACTGCCGCTGCCCGACGCGCTCCACCCGGATCCGGCCGGTCACCGCCGCATCGGCGAGCGCTTCGCCGCGCTGGTCTTCGCCGACAGGGGCCCGTTCGCGGTCGAGGACGGCTGACGCGCGGCGCCCCGTCAGGGGCGCGGGGAACTGCGCGATCAGCCCCCGCCGGCCCGCAGCCGACGCACCACCCCAGGGGGCCGGGGCGCAGCCCCGGGAACGTCGGCTGCGGGCGCGCCGTGGCTGAGCGCGCCCACGCGGCGGAGCCGCAAATCGATACAGCCCCGCGCCCCT